>CALLXZ010000574.1 GCA_937875605.1 uncultured Moheibacter sp. | reverse complement strand
TCAACTCGTGAATTCAAACGCACAACTCAAAACGAATTCCCTATTGCCTATTTTCTCCATTTAACTATTTTTGTTGAAATTAAATTTTTGATTCAGTCAAAAATTCATCTTAATTCAACACCATGAAAAGCAAATTACACGTATTGATTCCGGTTATTTTAATTACGATAACCGCCATTTTGGTCGGACTTGAATTTCTGTTTGGAATCATTCCCCACGATTTGTTATTTGCAGCCCGATGGATTACGATTTTAAGTTTGGTTTTTTATTGCCTTAAAAAACGTTCATTAACCACCTGGATTCTTTTTAGCATAGTTGTGGGTGCTGTTTTAGGATATGATTATCCCTCTATCGCCATGTCACTTCATCCTTTGAGCCAAGGATTTATACGCCTTGTCAAAACTATCGTCGGACCGATTTTATTTGCAACGCTTGTATATGGAATTGCCGGACATTCTGATTTAAAACAAGTTGGACGAATGGCGTGGAAATCCCTTTTGTATTTTTATTGCGCAACGACCATTGCACTGTTCATCGGACTTGCGTCCATCAACATTACCCAAGCAGGAAAGGGAATCGACATTTCCAAAGTTCCCAGCGCACAGCTTCCCGATAAAGCCAGTGCAGTTTCGGATTCGGATAAAGCAGAATTAGAATTATTACCTGAAAATATTCATTGGGTGTTCAAAACGACTGCCTTTTTTCGTGATATTTTCCCGGAGAATATCATCAAATCCATCTATGAAAATAAAGTACTCCAAATCGTCATTTTTGCCGTTGTATTTGGTATCGGATTGGCAATGGTAGAAGAAAAGAAACGAAAACCGCTGGTGGATTTAATGGAAAGTTTAGCGGAAACGATGTTTAAATACACCAACCTCATCATGTATTTTGCACCGATTGGTGTCGGTGCTGCGATGGCTTACACAGTCGGACATATGGGAATTGAAATTCTCAAAAACCTCATTATGTTACTCTTAACGCTCTACGGAGCATTGATTGTGTTTTTATTGGGTGTATTGCTGCCGATCGCACTTTACATGAAAGTTCCTATCAGGAGGTTCATAGAAGCACTGAAAGAACCCGTCTCAATTGCATTTGCCACAACAAGTTCCGATGCTGCTTTACCCAAAGTGATGTCGAACATGGAAGATTTCGGGGTACCGAGAAGAATTGTTTCATTTGTTGTTCCTACCGGATATAGTTTTAACCTCGACGGCACAACGCTTTATTTATCGCTTGCCTCCATATTTGTGGCGCAGGCTGCAGGAATGGATTTGTCTTTCGGGCAACAATTATTGATTTGTTTGACGCTAATGATTACCAGTAAAGGAGTAGCAGCCGTTCCGCGCGCATCGCTGATTATCCTGATAGCAACTGCGGATCAGTTCGGATTGCCTATATTTATCATTGCAGCGATATTGGGGATTGATGAATTGATGGATATGGCGAGAACTTCTGTCAATGTTATCGGAAACTGTTTGGCTTCTGTCGTCGTAGCCAAATGGGAAGGCGAATTTGATCAGGAAAAGGCGATGAATTACGAGGCGGAATAGTTTATTTTTTGGAGGCGTGCCGCACTCCTCCGCCAAGCTCCGGAGTTCGACCCGGCTATCCGCTATATCTTTTGCTCGTCGTACCTCCTCACAAAAGGATGTCGCTACTATCCGTCACGCGGGATGGGAGAATACATTTCATTCTTAAATTGTGAAAAAATACAATGGCATAAACTTTGAAAATTCGTTTGACATTTAAACAATAAAAACTAATAATATGAAACGAATATTAGCATTTGCAGCAATTCTAAGTGTTATGACTTTGCAATCTTGTACAACGCAGACAGGAACAGACAATCAAACCCTTAATCTTGAAATCTCCGGAAATTATACATTAGAATTTGCCGACGGTATAAATTTAAATGAGGGTTTTCCTACTAAAGTACCTACGCTTATTTTGGAATCGATTTCTAAAAAACTGACGGGAAATACGGGATGTAACCAAATGTTTGGAAGTTTCACCACGAAACAAAATAAAATCAGTTTCAGCGAAATGGGTGCTACGAAAATGTTTTGTGAAGGAGTAAAAGAAAATGAATATTTGGCATTATTGAATCAAGTGGATTCGTATAAACTCAATAACAATCAATTGACTTTTCTAAATAAAGAAGGAAAACAAATTCTAAAATATTTGAAGTAAAAACTTGAATCATACGAACGAAAAGCACTCTGAAAAGGGTGCTTTTTTTATGAATTTGAATTTTTGAATGAATCTGTTATCTTTAGAAAATTAAAACAAACACACATGA
>CALLXZ010000573.1 GCA_937875605.1 uncultured Moheibacter sp. | reverse complement strand
TTGTTTCCGCTGTTCAGACAAAGTTCGAAGTTGAAAATACCGAAGAATTCATCCTCGCATTTTTAGAAGATAACGGGATTTCAGTTAACGATTTGGATGCGGTAATTTTGGGAATCAATGGTGATTCCCGATACGATGGCATTTATCGCAAAGTTTCTGAATCCATTTTTAATCAAATTCTCCAAATTGTATATAAAAATATTTTGGGTGAATTTGATACAGCAAGTTCGCTTGCAGTTGAAATGGCTCTGAAATTCTTTCAAAATCAACAAATTCCCGAGATACTTCGATTCAACGAAATACAGGAAAATTCGTTTCAAAGAATTCTGATTTACAATCAGCGAAGAGGAAAAAATCACAGTTTGATTCTTCTTGAAAATGAATCGTAGAATTTTATTTTATCTGTTAATTTTTGATGCATTTTTCATCTCCGGAATTTTGCTTTTTCTGGGTTTTAATTGGTATTGGGCATTATTAGGGCTTTTACCGATTTTGTTGATCGCCATTGCTTCCTCTCAAATTCAATGGAACTTTTTTTTAACCGCAATACATTCGGGAAAAACTTCCGAGCCTAAAATTGCGTTGACATTTGATGACGGACCTCATCCAATTTACACACCGCAGGTTTTGGACATTCTCAAAAAAAATAATATCAAGGTCAGCTTTTTTCTTATTGGTCAAAACGTCCAACAATTCCCACATCTCGTCAAAAGAATCTTAGACGAAGGTCATACAATTGGAAATCACAGTTTTACACATTCCAAAACCATTGATTTTAAAAATAAAAAAAGTTGGTTAGGAGAAATTGAAAAAACGGATTCGGAAATTGAAAAATTATGCGGAATGAAGCCTCGATTTTTCCGCCCTCCTTACGGCGTGACAACTCCACATTTGGCTTCTGCCATCGAAAAGTCCAAACATTTGGTGATTGGATGGAATGTCCGTTCGTTTGATACTTCAAGTAGAAATCCGTCGAAAACGGTTCAAAAAATATGTGAAGAAATTCGTCCGGGATCCATTGTTTTATTGCACGATCGACATGAAAGTATCCTTCCTATATTGGAACAGTTATTGCCAAAACTTCGGGACAAAAATTTTACATTTGTGACCGTAAATGAATTAATCCATGAAGAACCTTTTCATCAAGCATAGTTTTGTTTTCTTTTTGATTTTGAGCGGATTTGCAAATGCGCAATTGAATTCGACAGAAATTAAAAAACTCAAGTCCAACATTAATTCAGCGACGGCCGATTTAACCTCTATGCAAAGTGATTTCACTCAAACCAAACATTTGGATTTCATGGAAAATGATGTAAAATCTTCCGGGAAATTGTATTTTAAATCCAAATCGAAAATCCGCTGGGAATATAGTTCTCCGTTTAAATACTATGTGATTTTTAACAATGAAAAAATGTTTGTGAATGACAATGGAAAAAAGAAAGAAACAGAACTTTCGTCCAACAAATTATTGAAAGATCTAAGCAAAATCATGTTAGGAACGATACAAGGTTCTGGCGTTTTGGATGAAACAAAATTTAAAATTACGTATTCGAAAGCCGGTTCGGATTATGTGGCTAAAATGGTTCCCATCGACAAAACCTACAAAAAATACATCCAGCAAATCGATTTGACATTTGATGGGAAATCCTATCTTCTGAAAAGAATAAAAACGACCGAACCTTCATTGGATTATACATTAATTGAATTTTACAACCAGAAAAAAAACACAAGCGTTTCGGATGATAAATTTGCTTTTAAATAAAAAGTCCTTTGCCAAATTCAGTTTGACGTTTCTAAATTTTGTATTGATTTTCTTATCAATTTCAATTTTCTATTCCTGTTCTTCTTTTTCAAATCAAATGTTGGAAAAAGAAAAAACAGTTGATTATTATACTCCCGACTATTTACTTGATTTTAAAGAAAATTCCTTTAAGATTTCAATTGAAGCTTTTGGAAATCATTTAGGAGGGATTCTAGTTGCGAAGCGATTAGCTGAAAACCATTATCGGTTTGCGATTATCAATGAATTCGGAGGAAAATTGATGGACTTTGAAATTCAAAACCGAAAATTAAAGCTGAATTATGCGATCGACGAATTGAATCGAAAAATCATTCTAAATCTTTTGGAAAAGGATTTTGCTTTGTTGTTTTCGGAGAATAATTTAATTGAAAAAGAATTCATAATTCAGGAATCGGTTGTTTTGAAAAGTTCAAATTTCATCCAAAACAAAGATCTTTATTATTACCTCAAAGATCAAAGTTTGGACAGCATTTTGTTGGCAAAAAACAAAGAAAAAGTACGAATTAACCTAAAGAATACCGAGCAATCATTTCCTCAGATTGAAATTATACACACAAAAATCCCAATTAAAATTTACTTACATTTGCTGGAAAATGAATAAAATTTTAACCATGCAAAAATTTTTATTTCTTAGTCTTTTTTTATTTGCATTTAGTTTTTCTTATGCCCAAACCGAATTATGGTTAGGCCCGAAAGCTGGTGTAAACATCGCAAATGTTAGTAATTTGGAGGGGAAATCTCAAATAGGCGCTTACGGTGGGGCCGCTTTTGCCATCAAATTTTTTAAGCGATACGCTTTGCAACCCGAATTAGGATTTTCCATGCAGGGTTCTTCTGAAATATATAATACCAACGAAGATTTAAAACTCACCTATTTCACGTTAGGAGTAATTAACAAATTATACATTGCCGAAGGTTTTCACATTTTAGCGGGTCCGGAATTCAACTTTAAGGTCAACGATACCTTTTCTGATTGGGCAGACGACGGTATTTATGATGAAGAGGGAAATTATATAGGCGATACTGATGCGCAGCCATTTGATTTTGCTTTGGTTGGAGGTTTGGGATATGATTTGCCGATGGGATTGACATTTGAAGCACGA
Organism: uncultured Moheibacter sp.; assembly: GCA_937875605.1. Lineage (GTDB taxonomy): Bacteria > Bacteroidota > Bacteroidia > Flavobacteriales > Weeksellaceae > Moheibacter. The sequence continues at coordinate 4,847 of CALLXZ010000573.1, read as the reverse complement.
TACAAACAAGGTTTACAGGATGTTATGAATTTCATCAATTGGGACAGTGATACTAATTCTCGTTTAAATCAGGTTTTCCAAATCGGAATTGCGTACAAATTTCACATGAACAAATAAAAAAAATCCATGAAACTCCTGAACGACTTTTACATCACGCTCGAATCCCAAAAAACGGAAGACGGAATTTCGGTTTGGGTAAAAATCAATAAGGATCATTCCATATTTAAGGGACATTTCCCCAATCATCCTGTAACGCCCGGAGTTTGCACCATCCAAATTATCAAAGAACTGAGTGAAAAACATTTCGGAAAAGAATTCATGCTGAAAACGGCACGAAATGTGAAGTTTATGGCTATCATCAATCCTGAAGAAAACGATGAAGCCCGGTTTGATTTATCATTTGAAATGGTGGAAAACGGAGAAATTTCTGTAAAAGCAACCGTCATGATGAATGAAAATCCAGCGCTGAAATTCGGAGGGAATTTTATAGAAATCTAGATTATGAAAACTGTCTTTTTCTTTTTTACTGTCTTTTTTTTATGGGTCAACCCTGTTGCGCAAACAGCCGAAATCCGTAATTCTTATCATGCCGCTACGAAATCGGAAACGGAAGCCAATAGTTTTTACAATTTAGTAAAAAACACAAAGGCATCCGATAAACCGGAAATGGTGGCTTACAAAGGTGCTGCAAAAGCTTTACTTGCTCGATACGAGCCTCTTGCCAAACGAAAACAAAAACTCAAAGAAGGAATTGAATGGGTAGAAAGTGCTGTGGCAAAATCTCCTAAAAGTGTTGAAATCAGGTTGATTCGTTTGAGTATTCAGGAAAACATACCCAAATTCCTGAAATACAATGAAAACATAGAGGAAGACCGTAAGTTTATCAAAGAAGCTCTTCCATCGATTAAAGATGCAGGTTTGGTAGAAATGATCAATGGATATTTAAAAGAATTCTCCAAAAAATAGGAAATTCAGATGCCCGACTTACTCTCTGCTATCAATTGTTGTGTCATCATTCCAACTTATAACAATGAAAAAACGCTGAAAAGGGTTTTGGATAAAGTGCTGGAATTTACCCAAAATGTAATTGTGGTAAACGATGGTTCTACAGATTCCACTTCTGAAATTCTAATAAATTATTCCCAAATTACCCTTTTGAATCAACCTAAAAATCAAGGCAAAGGAATGGCTTTGCGTTTAGGTTTTAAAGAGGCTTTGAAACGAGGATTTGATTACGCTTTCACGATTGATTCAGACGGCCAACATTTTCCGGAAGATATGCCGGTTTTTGCCCGTGAAATTTTGGAAAATGGTGATGCTCTTTTGATCGGTGACCGCAATATGGAACAAGACGGAATTCCAAGCAAAAGTAGTTTTGGAAATCGTATTTCAACTTTTTGGTATTGGTTTGAAACGGGTAACAAATTACGAGATACGCAATCCGGATTTCGTCTGTACCCGATCAGACGAATGGAAAAAATCAAGTATTTCACCCGAAAATTTGAATTTGAAATCGAAGTTATCGTAAAAGCGGCTTGGAAAGGAATTCCGGTTAAAAATGTTCCGATTCTGGTTTTATATGATGAATCAGAACGGGTGTCTCATTTTCGTCCTTTTAAAGATTTCACACGAATTAGCATACTAAATACGTGGCTGGTTATGGTGACTTTGATCTACATCAAACCGAGAGATTACATCCGATCTTTTCAGAAAAAGGGATTTAAACGTTTTTTTTTGGAAGATTTACTTCATAGCGATGATCCGAAATCTAAAAAAGCATTTTCGGTCGCGCTGGGCGTTTTCATTGGAATTTCACCATTTTGGGGCTTTCATACTTTGATTGTTCTTTTTCTTGCATTTGTGCTACGCCTTAATAAATTGATTGCATTTGCTTTTTCCAATGTTAGTATTCCTCCTTTCATTCCATTTATCATCTATGGATCCTTAAAAATCGGAGGTTTTTTGTTGAATAAACCGCCACTTCCTCCTTTTAAGTGGGATGCTTTGGAATCGTATAAAGGATTTATGAGCCAGCATTTAACGGAATATATGCTTGGAAGTTTTACCTTGGCGATACTTACTGCATTTCTATTTGGATTGGGAACTTATTTTTTGTTGAGCATCCGCGAAAAGAAAATAAAAAAGCCGGTTTTTTAACCGGCTCTTAATAAGAATAATTTATTCGACTTATTATTTTCTAACAAATTTCTGAGTTTGAATTTGACCATTAACAACCGTTTTGATAACGTATGTTCCTTTAGATAAAGAAGAAACATCTAAGGCTGCATTTTTTCCGTTTGGAGAAGATTTCATCATTTCTTGACCTGCTAAATTGTACACTGCAATTGATTCGATTGAAGATTTTGCATTGAGGTTTAAGAATTTTGAGGTTGGGTTCGGATAAAGATTTACTACATTAGAATTTAAATCATTAACTCCTGCAATAACTACTTCACCATTTACCTCAAATGGAAGACCAAGACCAGTTAATGTAGCTCCATCCAACAATTCTGCCCATCCTCCTGAATCCGGTAAAAATTGCATAGCATTTCCTGTATTTAATTCTCCTAAAATTGCAATCGGAGGAGCCCATGGACCAGAAGCTAAAGAACCTGAGGCATCCCAATCCAACCAGTAAGTACCAGGAGCTAACTCTAATCCAGCTGTATTAGCTGTCGATATCATAATCGGTCTTGATGTATCAGTTGGAGTAGTTTCAGATGCTCTATATGCTCCAGAAAATTCAGAAGAAGACCACACATCCTCAAATTGATCTCCCCAAATCATAGAGCTTGAAGGATCACTTGGAGGACCATCCCAAATCGCCAACGTCATTCCATTAATTGTTGAAGTGGTAGTGGATCCTGTTTGATACGCATAAAATTGAATGCTTTCTACCACTACGTTTTCAGTAACGACCCAATCATCAGCCACACGAATAGCGGCAGAAGCAGCATGTCCCGCTCCTAAAGTCGTCATTCCCAATGTAACGTTTTCCAATAAACTTACATTTGGAGTACCTGCAACATTATAATATGGTCCGTTACTATACAAAGTTCCTTCGTTGGTACCATTGACACTTATGTCTGGAGTCCCAAAACTAACGATTGCGTCAACTGAAGACTCTGCACTTTGCGCTACAGCAAACCCTGAAATCAAGACTGCTGTTAAAAGAGAAAATAGATTTTTTTTCATGTTATAATAGTTTTAAAATTTTCACTAAAATATAAATTAATTTTAACTTTTAAAATTAATTTAACTTAACTATTGTTTTTATTTTTCATCTCCTCACCTATCTGGTTAGCTGCGACAAAAGAAGCAATCATATTGTTCAACATATCACCTGCGGCATGTGGAGAATTAGGCAATAAAATCAAGTTGGATTTATTCATCGTTCCCACTGCTTGCAAAGTATCGTAATGCTGTGTCACAACAATCAAAGCGGATGCTTCTTGAGAATTAATCCCTACCTTATTCAAGACATTTACAGATTCTTCCAAACCTCTTGCTATTTCGCGGCGCTGATCAGCGATACCTTGTCCTTGTAGTCTTTTACTTTCTGCTTCTGCTTTTGCTTTTTCGACTATGAGGATTCTTTGTGCATCACCCTCATATTGAGCTGCAACTTTTTCACGTTCCGAGGCATTGATTCGGTTCATGGCGTGTTTTACTTGTTCATCTGGATCTATATCGGTTACCAATGTTTTGATAATGTCGTAACCATAATCATTCATCGCCTCTTGCAATTCTCCTTTAACTGCAATGGCGATGTCATCCTTTTTCTCAAAGACATCATCCAAACGCAATTTCGGAACCTCTGCACGCACCACATCAAACACATAAGAAGTTATCTGCGCATACGGATTGTCTAATTTATAAAAAGCGTCATATACTTTGTTAGCAATGACCATGTATTGTACGGAAACTTTGATTTTCACAAATACATCATCTTTGGTTTTGGTTTCCACTACCACATCCAGCTGCTGTACTTTTAGGGACATTCTCCCCGCTATTCTGTCCACAATTGGAATTTTAAGCTGAAAACCTGCTCCCCTCACACTTTGGAATTTCCCAAAACGCTCTATGACAACAGAAGTTTGTTGTTTTACAATGAAAAATAATCCCAACATACTCAAAAAAAAGATTCCGAAGATGATGTAAAGGATGGTAGAAAAGGATGCCAAAAGTTCAAATGGATTCATAATTTTAAATTTTTCGTAAAATACTACTTTTTTATAACATTCCCAATTCAAATTTAGCTTCTTCGCTCATCATGTCTCTGTCCCAAGGTGGATCAAATGTGATTTCCACTTCCGCTTCAGAAACTCCTTCTATCTGCTCCACTTTATTTTTCACCTCATTAGGCAAACTTTCAGCGACCGGACAATTCGGCGAAGTGAGTGTCATCAACACCTTTACTTTACCATTTTCATTAGCAAATGCATCGTAAATTAATCCCAATTCATAAATATCAACGGGGATTTCAGGGTCGTATATGGATTTGAACTTTTCAACTAATTTCTCACCAATTTCGTTCAATTGTTTTTCTGTAAGTGACATTTTAATTTTGTTTTAAAACAAAATTACGGCATTAAGCTTCAAGTTCAAAGTTTGAGGTTAAAGTATGGCGATTAATTATCGAGAACCTTTACTATAAAACAAATTTTATCGCCTAAAAAAAGCACCTACATTTCTGTAAGTGCTTTATTAAGTGCTCCCCCTCTTGGGCTCGAACCAAGGACCCTCTGATTAACAGTCAGTGAAGGATATGTTTCTTTTTTTAACTTATGCTTTCAAGTGGTTGATTTTCAATAAGGTCATTCATTATTGTTTTTCTTTTATTTTCA
>CALLXZ010000572.1 GCA_937875605.1 uncultured Moheibacter sp. | reverse complement strand
GGAATGCAATTCGACAGAGGATACCAGTCACCTTATTTCGTGACAAATCCTGACAAAATGGTCGCTGAATTAGACAATCCATACATCTTATTATTCGACAAAAAAATCTCAAACTTACAGGACATCCTTCCAGTATTGGAGCCGGTTGCACAGTCAGGTCGTCCATTATTGATTATTTCGGAAGAAGTAGAAGGACAGGCTTTGGCAACTTTGGTGGTTAACCGATTAAGAGGTTCATTAAAAATCGCAGCAGTAAAAGCACCGGGATTTGGTGACAGAAGAAAAGCAATGTTGGAAGACATCGCAATTTTAACCGGAGGTACTGTTATTTCTGAAGAAAGAGGTTATTCTTTGGAAAATGCAACTTTGGATATGTTGGGAACTGCTGAGAAAGTTCAGATTGACAAAGACAATACAACGATCGTAAACGGAGCTGGTGACGAAAGTCAGATCAAAGCACGCGTAAACGAAATCAAAGCTCAGGTAGAATCTACGACTTCTGATTACGACAAAGAAAAATTGCAAGAGCGTTTGGCTAAATTGGCCGGAGGTGTTGCTGTATTGTATGTAGGAGCTGCTTCTGAGGTTGAAATGAAAGAGAAAAAAGACCGTATCGATGATGCGCTTCATGCAACGAGAGCTGCTGTGGAAGAAGGAATAATCCCAGGTGGGGGAGTTGCATACGTGAGAACTTTATCGTCTTTGGAAAACTTGAAAGGCGATAATTCAGATGAAACCACAGGTATCAACATAGTTCGCCGTGCGATTGAAGAGCCACTTCGTCAGATTGTCATCAATGCAGGTGGAGAAGGTTCAGTTGTCGTAGCAAAAGTAAAAGAAGGAAAAGGAGATTTCGGGTACAACGCGAAAAACGATACATACGAAAACATGTTAGAAGCAGGTATCATAGACCCGACTAAAGTTGCGCGTGTAGCTTTGGAAAACGCGGCTTCTGTTTCAGGTATGTTAATCACTACTGAAGCGGTTATTACCGAAATCAAAAAAGATGAACCTGCAATGCCTCCGATGGGTGGCGGAATGCCGGGAATGATGTAAGAAGCAAAAAGTTTTAAGCATTTAGCAATAAGCAAAGCGGGCAGAGATGTCCGCTTTTTTTGTTTCTGACATTAATTCTACGAAATTCGAATTAGAAATAATAAAATTAGGGCACGTACGCCTTGCCGCTTTTTGGTAAGGCGTCCCGTCGATCGGGCTATCCATTGCAAGCCTCATTTCGCAATAATTAACCCAAAGAACAATCAGAATTAGTTCCACAAAAAAACCGCTGATTT
>CALLXZ010000571.1 GCA_937875605.1 uncultured Moheibacter sp. | reverse complement strand
CTTCCCCATTATCAAATCGATAATCTGACCAAACCACATGAAGGTTTCCGTCAGGTGAGAATCCGGCAGAAGGCGCATCAAATCCTGGATTTTCCTGATTTATCACAAAAGGATCTCCGAAGCCTGTTTCAGGATAATACTCTAAATATGAATTTGTTTGGGCTAAAAAGTCTGTATATATAATTGCGCATTCGCCAAGAGAGTTACAGTCCATAGCTATCCTTTTTAAAAGACTACCTGCATTAGCAGCTACTTCGAAGCTATTATCTGAAAGCGAGAAACTATCCGAAGAATTATCATAAACATAGACATTTATAGCATCCCGATCAGGACCGGTTTTTTTATAAATAGTTGCTACCATCACTCCTCCTGTACCGGATGACACCAACACATAATTACTGTTTCCAATATTTTCCGAAACGATGACGGAAGGCGACGACAACTCATGTGTACTTTCGTTATAAATTCTATATTTTAATTCTGTCGTTCCACCACTCGTATTTTCTGAATACAAAATCATCGCTTTCCCATCTCCAATACTTTTGATGTAAGGATATCCCGCATCTGCTCCATCTGTAACATCTGAAACCGCAATATCTGACGACCAGTTCTCCCCATCAAAATATGTCATATAGATTTCTTCATTGATCTGATTTTCTCTAAAATCATACCCCCAGATTACCACAGGAAGATTATCTTCCGTACTGTAAATATCATGTCGGGAAGTAAAATGACTAACCGTTCCGTTCAGATCCGAAATTTTAACACCATCACTCCATTCATCCATTTCTGCATTATAGTACGAATAACCAATGAAATTTCTAACGTTTTCAAACGCCCAAACATTATAAACAACATGAAGATCTCCGTTTGGAGAAGTAGAAATAGCCGGAAAATGATTGTTTCTCGCACCTATGTCACCTCCTGTATCCACAAAAATTGGCTCGGCCCATTCTTCCTCGCTTAGTTTTTTACGAAACATGATTTTTTGAAGACCACTCGAATGATTATCATTATACACCACATATGGAGTGTTATCCTGCCCTACCGATAAACGCACATCCCAAGAGTCTACAGTTGGATTTTCGGAGATATTAAAATCTGAACCGCTCCAATCCAGCACTAATTCATTTGGACTGAAAGAATTAGAATTCTGTCCAATTGGGAAATCAACCTGATTTCGTTGAAAATAGATTTTACCTTCCGCATTTGTCTCAAACAATCCATTTGATTGACCGAAACACAAACTTGCCGAGCACCCTAGCCCCACTAAGAAAAACAAATGTTTACTCATTACCAAATTTTTTTAAGATTAAACCAACCTTTCAAATTTATTGATTTACAAAACGATATACAATTTTCTAAAATACTAAAAAACCTACTACCCACTTCTTTTTCACTACTTTATTTCTTGATGATTATGCATGAAAAAGATAGAAAACATTTATTTTTCTCAATTATTCTCCCATTATCTTAATATTCTTACATAAATTTTAATTATTTATAATCAATATAAATTAGCTTATTTCCCATTAAAATCGGAAATAAAATTTCCCTGAATTTTGCCTACCGTTATTAGTTCGTAAATTTACACGCTGATTTTTAAGGAAAAAATGGACACATCATTTGAATACATCCCAATTTTGGTTCTTTTTCTGCTTGCTGCAGGATTTGTGGTTTCGACCATCATCATTACCCATTTTTTAGGACCAAAAAGACAAACGGATGAAAAACTCGATAATTTCGAAAGTGGAATAGAGCAAGTTGGAAATGCCCGAAAACCGTTTTCCATCAAATATTATTTAGTTGCGATACTATTTGTACTGTTTGATGTGGAGGTAATTTTTTTCTACCCCTATGCAGTGAATTTTAAAGAATTGGGATGGGAAGGTTTTGCTGCCGTTTCGACTTTCATTGGTTTATTTTTAATCATGTATATTTATGTAAGGAAAAAAGGTGCTTTAGACTGGGAAAAATAAAGCGCTGAATGTTGGATAATTAAAAGCGAAAAAATGATTCACAATAAAAGACCGGTTACACACAATACCAATGTGAAAATTGTGGATATGCCGGAAGGATTTCAAGGAGAAGGATTTATGACCGTGCAACTTTCCAAAGTGATAGGTTTGGCACGAAAAAATTCCATTTGGCCCTTGCCGTTTGCGACGAGTTGTTGTGGAATAGAATTCATGGCGACCATGGGCTCTACCTACGATCTTTCCCGATTTGGAAGTGAGCGTTTGGCATTTACGCCTCGTCAATGCGATCTTTTGATGGTGATGGGGACGATTTCCAAAAAAATGGCACCCGTTTTACGTCAGGTTTACATTCAGATGGCTGAACCACGCTGGGTAGTTGCGGTCGGTGCTTGTGCGAGTAGCGGTGGTATTTTTGATACTTATTCGGTTTTACAGGGAATTGACCAAGTAATCCCTGTGGATGTCTATGTTCCCGGCTGCCCACCCAGACCCGAAGCTATCATTGACGGAATTATGCGGGTTCAGGATTTGGTCGAAACGGAAAGCATCCGAAGAAGAAATAGTCCGGAATACCAGGAATTATTAACAAGCTACGGCATTTCATAAGCTAAAATCTATGTTGGACAGCAAATTTGTGTTAGATAGACTCATTGAGAAATTTGGAGAAGCCATCATTGGCTACGAAGAACAGTTTGGTTTGATGGCAATTTACGCTGATAAAGAATCAAATTTGAAAATTCTTCAATTTCTGAATGATCAAGAAGATTTGGGATTTCGTTTTATGACCGATTTGACGGCAATTCATTATCCAAATAACAAAGGAGAAGAATTAGTCGTAACTTATTTGTTATACAATATGGCTAAAAATTTCCACATTCGATTGAAATTTGCTTTGGACATAAACAAACCCGATATTTACACTGCATCCCAACTTCATCCGACTGCCAATTGGCTGGAGCGTGAATGTTATGATTTTTTCGGTGTGAATTTTATAGGTCATCCCAATTTGATACGAGTGATGAATGTAGACGAAATGGATTATTTTCCCTTACGGAAAGAATTTCCATTGGAAGATCAAACCCGAACCGATAAGGACGACGAGATGTTTGGACGTGGCGGACATTTTAATTTTGGAAATTTTTCTGTTTAATTGAATTTTAGAAATGGCAGAAACAAAACAACATATCAATTTACCAAAGGAGTCGTTAGGGAAAACCACCCAAACCATCAACCTCGGTCCTACGCATCCTGCAACGCATGGAGTTTTCCAAAATATTTTGGAAATCGATGGCGAACGAATTATTCAGGCAACTCCTACAGTGGGTTACATACACAGAGCATTTGAGAAAATTGCAGAAAGAAGACCGTTGTATCAAGTAACGCCTTTGACAGATCGTTTGAATTATTGTTCCGCACCCATAAACAACATCGGCTGGCATTTGACAGTTGAGAAATTTGTAGGAATAGAAGTCCCGGCAAGAGCCAGTTATTTACGGATTATCATCATGGAATTAGCTCGGATTGCAGACCATTTGATTTGCAATTCTATCATGGGCGTAGACACAGGTGCCTTTACCGGGTTCCTTTATTTGATGCGCTATAGAGAGTTAATTTATGAAATTTACGAAGAAATTTGCGGAAGCCGACTAACGACTAATATCGGTAGAATTGGCGGATTTGAAAGAGATTTCTCTGATGCGGCTTGGCAGAAAATTAATCGTTTTGTAGACGAATACCCGAAAGTGTTGGAAGAATTTGAAAATTTATTTCTTCGTAACCGGATTTTTATAGAACGAACACAAGGTGTAGGCGGAATCAGCAAAGAAAGAGCATTGGGCTATGGTTTTACCGGTCCCAATTTAAGAGCTGCCGGAGTAGATTATGACGTAAGAGTCCAGAAACCGTATTCTCGTTATGAGGAATTTGATTTTTCGATTCCGGTTGGAACAACAGGAGATTGTTATGACCGATTTTTAGTAAGAGGTCAGGAAATGAAAGAATCAATAAGCATCATCAAACAAGCAATTCAGAAAATAAATGCATTGGAAGGCGAAGAAGCCACCAAATATCATGCAGATGCACCGGATTTTTATTTGCCTCTGAAAAAAGACGTTTACACCAAAATGGAAGCTCTGATCTACCATTTCAAAATTATCATGGGAGAAGTAGACATTCCGGCAGGTGAATTATACAATGCAGTAGAAGGTGCCAACGGTGAATTGGGATATTATTTCATCAGCGATGGCGGTCGTTCTGCATACAGATTGCATTTCAGAAGACCTTGTTTTATTTATTACCAAGCCTATCCTGAATTAATCGAAGGAGCGATGCTGAGTGATGCTATTATTACGATGAGTAGTTTGAATTTAATTGCGGGCGAATTAGACGCTTAAAATTAATGTTTGAATTTAAATTATAAATAAGAATTAGGTTTCAATAATTTTTCAGAATTAACTTGAAACTTTAAACAAAAAGAAAAATGACAACAGTTCAATTTTCAGAAGAAGTAAACAGCAGAATTCGCGAAATCATGACGCATTACCCGGAAGGGAAACAAAAAAGCGCATTGATTCCGGTTTTGCACATTGCACAAGCCGAGTCAAATGGTTGGTTAGACATTCCAGTTCTAGACCATGTGGCTGAACTTTTGGGCATTTTGCCAGTGGAAGTTTACGAAGTAGCTTCTTTTTATTCTATGTTTAATTTAAATCCAGTCGGGAAATTCGTTTTAGAAGTTTGCCAGACCGGACCTTGTATGTTGAGCGGTTCAGACAAAATTATCAACCACATCAAAACAAAATTAAACATCAAAGCAGGCGAAACCACCGCAGACGGATTGTTCACATTGAAACCAGCTGAGTGTTTAGGCGCTTGCGGATATGCACCGATGATGCAGTTAGGAAAAACCTATCGTGAACATCTGACGATTGAAAAAGTAGATGAATTGTTGGAAGAATTGAAAAAACTCGCTTAAATGGGAGAAACAAGATTATTATTGAAACATGCTCATGTAAAAGGAATTCGTCATTACGACGCATACCGCGAACATGATGGATATAAATCGGTAGAAAAAGCATTTACCATGACACCGGAAGAAATCCTTGAAGAAGTGAAAACTTCAGGATTGCGTGGACGTGGTGGCGCAGGTTTCCCTACCGGAATGAAATGGAGTTTCATCGCAAAACCGGAAGGCGTTCCCCGCCACTTGGTTGTAAATGCCGATGAGTCCGAACCCGGAACATTCAAGGATCGTTATTTGATGGAATTCATTCCACATTTACTTTTAGAAGGAATGATTGTATCCTCATATTGTTTAGGAGCAAATTCTTCTTATATCTACAT
>CALLXZ010000570.1 GCA_937875605.1 uncultured Moheibacter sp. | reverse complement strand
TCTATGGAGAAAATGCTACTTTGACTTACGCAAAAAAAGATGACAAAATCGGATTTATTGACAACAAAGGAGATTGGGCAATCGAACCAAAATTTGAAAAAGCAAGAGCTTTCAACCAAGGACTTGCTCCTGTTTTTATGGACAAAAAATGGGGATACATCGACACCAGTGGAAATATGGTAATTCCAGTTCAGTTTAAAGATGCTGAGACTTTTAGCCATGATGGTCTTGCTCCAGTCAAAAAAGATAAAATGTGGGGGTTTATTGATAAAACAGGAAATATGGTAATCCCTGATCAATATGATATATCCGTTGCCTTGTTCGGAATGTTTCAAGATGGTGGGGAAAAGGGATTCATCAATGGACTGGCAAGAGTGAAAAATAAAAAACAATGGGGATTCATCAATAAATCGGGACAAGTTGTAGGTGAATGGTTTGACAATGCCGAAATTTTTTCTGACGCAAAATGAGTAAACAAAAATATGCATTGATTACGGGTGGTTCCCGTGGAATCGGACGTGAAACTGCTATCAAAATAGCGCAAGAATTGGGTTATTCAATTTTGATTAACTTTCAATCCAACCAACAAGCAGCGGAAGAAACGCAAAAAATCATTCAAGAAAAAGGAGGTCAAGCTGAACTATTACAATTCGATGTCAATAATTCAGAAGAAGTCAACACCCAATTAAATAATTGGAAGGAATCTCATTCCGATGCTATCATCGAAGTCATTGTGAACAATGCAGGAATTACGCGAGACGGACTCATGATGTGGATGGAAGATGAAGACTGGAACAAAGTGCTCAATACAACTTTAAATGGATTTTATAACGTAACCCGAAATCTGATTCAGGATTTGCTTAAAAACCGTTACGGACGCATCATCAATGTGGCTTCGGTTTCAGGAATGAAAGGAACGCCGGGTCAGGTGAATTATTCAGCCGCAAAAGCCGGATTAATTGGTGCTACCAAAGCACTTGCGCAGGAAATTGCCAAACGAAATATCACGGTAAATGCCGTGGCACCGGGATTTATCGAAACCGATATGACCATCGATTTAGATCAGTCCCAATTAAAAAATTTAGTACCTTTAAATCGTTTCGGTAAAGCAGAAGAAGTAGCGGATCTGATTTGTTTTCTGGCTTCGCGCAAAGCCTCTTACATCACCGGAGAAACCATAAACATCAACGGCGGAATTTACGCCTAAATGCAAGATTGAAAATGAGGCGGGTTGTGATAACAGGCATGGGCATTTATTCTTCTTTGGGAAAAAATCTTGAAGAAGTAAAAAACTCTTTATACCAAGGTAAATCAGGAATTATTTTTTCACAGGAACGAAAAGATTTTGGCTTCCGTTCGGCTCTGACCGGATTTGTGGAACCTGTTGATTTAAAAACTTTTCTTTCCCGTCGACAACGAATTTCAATGGCAGAGGAAAGCGAATATGCCTTTGTTGCCACCGAAGAAGCATTAAAAAATGCTAAAATTTCACCCGAATTCTTTGATGAAAATACCGTTGGACTTTTGTACGGAAACGATTCGGTTTCCAAATCCGTTTGGGAATCCATTGAAATTGTTCGGGAAAAGAAAGACACGACTTTAGTAGGTTCAGGCGCTATTTTTAAATCAATGAATTCTACGGTCACGATGAATTTGTCCACGATTTATAAAATCAAAGGAATCAATATGACCATCAGTGCAGCTTGCGCAAGCGGTTCGCATTCCATAGGACTTGGATTTTTAATGATCAAACAAGGACTTCAGGACATCGTCATTTGCGGAGGTGCACAAGAAACCAATCAATATTCCATGGGAAGTTTTGACGGATTGGGCGTTTTTTCCACTCGGGAAAACGAACCCACCAAAGCTTCACGCCCTTTCGATACGCAACGCGACGGATTAATTCCAGGCGGTGGTGCCGCGACACTCATTTTGGAGGAGTATGACTCCGCCGTAAAAAGAGGTGCTCCTATCCTTGCAGAAGTTATCGGCTATGGATTTTCGTCCAATGGCGAACATATTTCTACACCCAACGTAGATGGACCGAAACGCGCTATGGAAATGGCTTTGCTTCAGTCCGGAATGAAACCTGAAGAAATTCAATACATCAATGCTCATGCGACTTCCACCC
>CALLXZ010000569.1 GCA_937875605.1 uncultured Moheibacter sp. | reverse complement strand
TTGGCTAAATTCTCCAATTCCGGTTTTCTCGGCTCAAAACTTCCCAAACCTCCTGCAATCGCAATTGCTTTTGTCTGGTGTTTTGTTCCTTTATTGGTCGTTACGATAAAGGAGCCGTCTTCTTGTTTTTCGATAGTTTCAGCAACCTCATTGAGTGTAAATCCCGGTTCAAATTGTTTGATCTGCTCCATCAAATTATCCACTAATTCTCCGGCACCGACAGAAGGATAACCCGGAATATCGAAAATAGGTTTTTTAGGATATAATTCAGCTAATTGTCCTCCGGGTTGAGGTAAAGCATCGATGATGTGACAACGCATTTTTAAAAGACCGGCTTCAAAAACCATAAAAAGACCTGTGGGTCCTGCGCCAATAATAAGTATATCTGTTTGAATCATTTTGTGTAGGATTTGGGAGAATTAAATCGATTAATTCGTATGACAAAAGTACAAACCAATCGCCAACTTTTCTGTGATATGTATCAGTAACAATTGTTACACAAGTGCTTCCCTGATACGGTTCATCGCTTCTTCCAATTGTTCTTCCGAAGCCGCAAAAGAAATCCGTAAACAGTTATCCATCCCAAATGCACTTCCTGAAACTGTAGAAACAAAGACTTCATCCAATAAAAACATCGCCAGATCATCTGCATTTTGGATGGTTTTTCCCCGATAGGTTTTCCCAAAAGTTGCTGAAACATCGGGAAATAAATAGAATGCTCCTTTTGGTTCATTTACTCTAAAAACCGAGATTTCTGCGGCTTTTCGCATCATCAAATTTTTACGTTTTTCAAATGCTTCTACCATGTAATGCGTTTTCGATAAATCAGCATCCAATGCGGTGATTGCTGCTCGTTGAGCGATAGAATTCGCACCAGAAGTAACTTGACTTTGCAGGGTTTCAGTTGCTTTCGCAATCCACTCAGGAGCACCAATGTATCCGATTCTCCATCCGGTCATCGCATACGCTTTGGAGAGTCCGTTTACGGTAACCGTTCTGTCGTAAGCCTCAGGGAAGCTAGCAATACTAACCGCTTTTTCCCCGTAAACGATGTGTTCATAAATCTCATCAGAAATGATAATCAAATTATGTTTTTGAGCCAATTTTGCTATTTCGTGTAGTTCTTCGGATGAATAAACACTTCCGCTAGGATTACAAGGTGAACTGAAAATCAAAGCTTTCGTTTTGGAAGTAATTTGTTTTTCCAATTTTTCTGCGCTCGCTTTGAAATCCTCTTCCAAAGTGGTTTGAACCAAAACGGGAACCCCATCTGAAAGCGTGACAATGTCTGCGTATGTTACCCAATAAGGGATAGGAATCAAGACTTCATCTCCTTCATTTAAAATACATTGAAAAGTATTGTAAAGCGATTGTTTTGCTCCGGTTGAAACGACAATTTGCGAAGGTTTATAATCAATTTGATTGTCTCTTTTGAATTTTCGGATGATGGCCTCTTTTAGTTCAGGATAACCTGCAATCGGTGAATAATGCGAAAAATTCTGATCGATTGCTTGTTTTGCTGCTTCTTTGATAAAATCAGGTGTGTCAAAGTCAGGCTCACCAATGCTTAAACTGATGACATCATTTCCCTGTTGTTTTAGTTCACGTGCTTTTTGCGTCATCGCAATCGTAGCGGGTGGTTGAAGCATTTCAAGCTTTGAAGAAAGTACCATATCTATTTTGAATTAAATTCGCAGCGAAGATAGATATTTTTCATTTTTAATTCGATTGGAATTATCGATAGAATAAATCGGTCGATAAGTTTTTTGAGGTTTTTTAGTAGTTATTTTTCATGGATAGCCGTAAATTGCCAAGAAAAATTTATGGCTACAATAACATTTAAGGGAAGTCCGGTACATACACAAGGAGAACTGCCTGAAATAGGATCAAAAGCACCCGAATTCAAATTGACAGGAATTGATTTATCTGAAAAAAGTTTATCCGATTACAAAGGTAAGAATGTGGTTTTGAATATATTTCCAAGTGTGGATACGGGAATTTGTGCAGCTTCGGTTCGTCATTTTAACCAATCTGCTTCCGGTTTGGAAAACACGGTTGTATTGTGTATTTCGAAAGATCTTCCGTTTGCGCAGAGTCGTTTTTGTGCTGCGGAAGGATTGGAAAATGTAGTTTCGCTATCGGAATTTAAAAACGAAAATTTCTCCCAAGATTATAAAGTGAAAATGACTGACGGTCCTTTGGAAGGACTGATGAGCAGAGCAGTAATCGTAGTAGGAGTAGATGGAAATGTAAAATATACGGAACAAGTTCCGGAAATTGCGCAAGAGCCGGATTATGATAATGCGCTTGCGAGTTTGAAATAAAGTCAAATTTTATTAAAATATAAATCCTGCTTGAAAGAAGCGGGATTTTTTTTATGATAAAGATTAGCCGTTTAAATTTTTCGCTACCGAATATTCATTCTTATTTTTGTATTTAATTTAGACTAAATAAAAATAATAATGAAAAAACTTACCTTTTTATTAGGAATGATTCCGTTTGTTCTTCAAGCACAGAGCTTTGAGGAAGTCGAAACGGTAGTGAAGGATTATTATTATTCGTCCAGTGATGTGGCGGATTTTGATGGAGATGGTTTTGTGGATATTGTCCACAACGGTGCGATCGACTCAAATGATGATGGTGATGTCGATGTTACGTTCAATGAGATCTATAAGAATAACTCGGGAAGTTTGTCGGTTTTTGGAGATTTTGATGCTTACTCGACACATTTGGGAGATGTAAAGTTCATTGATTTTGATAACGATGGTCTGCTGGATATTGTGACGACCGGATTGAGTTATAATGATGTGGTAAATTATCAGCAATATCGTTTTAAAAATACAGGAAGTGGATTTGAAATGATTGAAAACCTGCCAGGAAAAATTTACGGAGGCTTGGAAGTATTTGACTTTAACCATGATGGACTACAGGATTACGCTTTGAACGGAACACAATATGT
>CALLXZ010000568.1 GCA_937875605.1 uncultured Moheibacter sp. | reverse complement strand
TATTTCTTCTTTAAAAATTTATAAGAACACTGATTTTAGATAAAATCATGCAAGAAAATCAATCCAACCCAACACCAAAATCGCAAAAAAAGAACAATACATTCTTTTTTGAAATAGATCGATTCATTCCCCGCATTTTACGAAATTGGGCTATTTATCTTTTCAGTTTACTGTTTGCAGTTTTCCTCGCCATCTATATAAATAATTGGTATTTAGATAGAATGTACATGGCAGATTCCATATTTCATGTTTCAAATAAATCTGCGGGTAATACAGATTTTGGGAGTAATTCCATAAATTTCATTTGGGGTGGCTCCGGTGGTAAGATAGATGTTTTGACAAAGGTTTTGGAATCACGTTCTCATTCATTCCAAGTGGCCAAAAAAGTTGAGGCTTATGTAGCTTACATGGAAGAAGGAACTATAAAAAAGTCAAATACGCATCGTAACGCATCTCCTTTTGTTGTGAAAGTGGATACTTTGTCCAATCAAATTATTGGGGTTGAATTTGAAATAAAAAAAATAAATGAAAATTCATTTCGATTAATTCCGATTACGTCTGCTAATTCGAACCAAATTTATAATTATTCGAAAGATTCTGTAATAGGTAGAAATCAGAAAACCAAATTTCCTGAAAAAGCCAATTTCGGTGAATGGATTTCCGGAGAAAATTATCGTTTTCAAATTACCAAAGGAAAAAAGAGTTTTACGACAGATGATCGCTTTTCATTTGTGCTGACAAATTTAGATGTGGCAACAGCGAGGGTTAGGAGTGGTATTTCGGTTGCTCCTGTTTCCAAAGGAAGTTCTATGGTTAGAATTTCAAAAACTGCTTATTCTCAGGAAGAAGCGGTTGATGTGATAAATAACTCTATAGAATTGCTTAGAATAAATGAGTTGAATGAAAAAAATCTTATTGCTAAAAATACATTAAAATATATTGGAGAACAGATTGGTATTGTAAAGCAAAAAGTGGACAGTTCCGCCATTGAATATCAAAATCTCCAGAAGCGTGAAAAAATATATGATTTCGGAGGTGAAAAAGGTGAAGTATTGTCCAACATTAAATCCTTAGAAAAACAAAAAGTTGATTATCAAGAAAAAATTAATGCTTTAAATTCTGTTAGTAATAGTGTTTACAGCTCCGGTACACAGGGGATGATTGATTTGCAGATAGTAGGTTTGAGTGAAGGAAATTTTTCTGGCGAAGTCAGCAAATTGAAGTCCATGGAATTGGAACGTGAAAATTTACGTTTGCTTTATAAAGCGGAGTCCAGAGAAATTCAAGAGTTAGATAGTCGAATAACCGAAACAAAATCAAACATTCAACACCTGATAGGTACTAGCCGTAATAAAATCAGCCAAGAATTAGGTGTAATCAATCAGAAGCTTGGAGAATACGATAGTCGAGCTTATAATCTTCCTGAAAAAGAAAAAGAATTTTTAGACACATATAGGGGATATACCATTAATGATGCCTTGTATAATCAACTATTGACTCGTTTCAGTCAAGCGGAATTGTCGATTGCTTCCAATGTTTCAGATGTTACTCCAATAGATAAAGCAAAGTTTTTAGGACAAGCTCCCATTTCACCTGATAGGAGATCCAATATGTTAATGGCAATTTTGGCTGCTCTTATTTTACCAAGTTTATATCTGTTAGGACGCGAAATTCTGGATACAAAAATTAAAGGAATTCCCGATGTAGTAAAAGTTACATCAATTCCTTTCTTAGGAACGATTGGAAATAATTCAGAAGATAATCCGATTGTAGTATTGGAAAGACCTAAATCAGGGATTGCAGAGTCTTTTAGAGCCATCCGTAGTAATTTGCAGTTCTTGTTTAAAAATAGCAAATTGGGAGGTAATAAAACGCTATTGATTACATCATCCATCGGTGGAGAAGGAAAAACTTTTGTTTCTATGAACATGTCATCTGTTTTGGCAGCAAGTGGAAAGAAAACGATTTTGATCGGGATGGATTTACGTAAACCTAAGATTTTTGATGAATTCGGATTGACCAATAAGAAAGGATTATCCAATTTTCTTTCAGGAGATTCTACTTTGGAAGAAGTTATTCAGCAAACCAAACAAGATTCACTGCACGTCATCACCGGAGGACCCATTCCTCCAAATCCTTCGGAATTATTACTTTCCGATAATTTGGACGAATTAATTACAGAATTAAAGAAGGAATACGATTTCATTGTATTAGATACGCCTCCCGTTGTCCTAGTTGCAGACGCTTTTGATCTCATGCGTTTTGCCGACGCAACACTTTATGTGACAAGGTTTGATTACACCTACCGTGGATTATTAAAAGGTATTTCGGATAAATACGAAGAGGGAGAAGTATCCAATATCGGTATCATATTAAACGATTTCCAAGCAAAGGGCAGCTACGGATACGGTTATGGCTACGGATATGGTTATGGGTACGGATATGGTTACGGTTACGGCTACTTTGAAGAAGATGCAAACTACGACCCAAGTATTGTAGGAAGAATCAAACGCATTTTCAATTTCAAAAAATACCTGAAAAGAAAATAATGAAGGTGAAATGCCTTTTTGATTATGC
>CALLXZ010000567.1 GCA_937875605.1 uncultured Moheibacter sp. | reverse complement strand
ATTCAACTCAATTTAATTCCATCGAACTCAATGCTACTTTTTACAAAATGCCCGACTGGCAACAAATCTTAACTTGGAAAGATAAAACACCAGATGGTTTTAAGTTTTTTCCAAAAATTACGGATTTAATTACACACTACCGACGATTAATTAATGTGGAAGAACCGATTGAGAATTATTGTAATGCCGTCAGCAATTTCGAAGAAAAGCTTGGAATGGCATTTATGCAGTTGCATGAAAACTTCAAACCCAAAGATTTTGATCGGTTAAAATCTGTTTTGGAGAACTTTCCTACGGAAGTTCCGCTTGCCGTGGAAGTCAGAAATGAAGAATGGTTCTCCAATCCTGAGATTCAAGATGAATTCTGTTCGGTTTTGAAGTATCGCAACATGGCGAACATCATCGTGGACACTGCCGGAAGACGTGATATGATGCACATGCGACTGACAAGTCCTGTTGCCTTTGTTCGATATGTCGGAGCTAATCACTCTTCTGATAAAACGAGATTAGATGATTGGATAGATCGTTTGAAAACTTGGAAAGAATTAGGATTACAGAAACTGTATTTTTTTGTACATCAAAATGTAGAAGTCGAATCACCATTGCTTGCCTCCTATTTCATTCAGAAATTAAATGAAGAATTAAAAACCGATTTAAAAGTTCCCAATAAAAAAGATGATTCAGAAAATTCTCAAACCCTTCTCTTTTAAAACGAAAAACTATTGAAGAAAAAAGCAATATTTAACTGGAGTTCCGGAAAAGATTCGGCATTTGCACTGCATAAAATTTTGCAGGAAGACGAATATGAAATTCAGGCATTGGTCACCAGCATTAACACAAAATACAAAAGGGTTTCCATGCATGGAATCCGGGAAGAATTAGTTGAAAAACAAGCTGAAAGCATCGGAATCCCCTTGATTAAAATCGAATTGCCGGAATCACCTTCTATGGAAGAATACAATTCCATCATGCAGCAAAAAATGCAAGAGTTTGTTTCAGAAGGTATAACGCATTCTATATTTGGTGATATTAATTTAGATGATTTAAGAAATTACCGCGAACAAAAATTAAAAGAAGTCAGCATGCAGGGTGTTTTCCCACTTTGGAAAATACCGACCAATCAACTGATCCAAGAGTTTTTAGATGCCGGATTTAAAACCATTATTACCACGGTTAATGAAATTTATCTGGACAAAAAATTTGTAGGAAAAATTTTAGATGAATCCATTTTACATCAACTTCCAAAAAAAGTGGATCCTTGTGGTGAAAATGGCGAATACCACACTTTTGCATTTGACGGTTCCCTATTTCATTTTCCGATTGAATTTGAAGAAATAGTTCGAAAAACCTATCCCAAACCCAAAAATTCGGAAGATGAAATAGGTTCCGAATTTGAGCAGTATGGATTTTGGTATGTGGATTTACTGGAGAAATAAATTAATTCCAAACCAACATTGTCTAATAAATAATTAGATTTTCTATTTTAAATTTAAAGCAGAAAAATTCAGAAATATTTAAAATCCTGCTGATTCTTGATTTTCCGAACAGCTTCATACATCAATTTTATGGTATTCTCTACATCTTTTTTATGAACCATTTCCACTGTGGTATGCATATATCGTAACGGAAGTGAAATCAAAGCGGAAGGCACTCCTCCATTGCTATAAGCAAATGCATCTGTATCGGTTCCCGTTACACGACTACTTGCCGCTCTCTGAAAAGGAATTTTTTTCTTCTCTGCGGTTTCGATGATTAAGTCTCTCAAATTATTCTGAACTGCAGGTGCATAAAACACCACAGGTCCGTCTCCGCATTTCACTTCTCCTTCTTTCATTTTGTTCATTTTCGGAGTTGTTGTATCATGGGTTACGTCTGTAACAATTGCAACGTCTGGCCGAATTGTTTTGGTAATCATTTCCGCACCACGCAGACCAACTTCTTCCTGAACTGAATTCGTAAAATAAAGTCCAAAACTGATTTCATCTTTATTTTCATGGATTAATCGGGCTACCTCTGCAATCATAAATCCTCCAATCCGATTGTCCAATGCACGGCAAACGAAGTAATTATCATTCAAAACCATGAATTCATCAGGATAGGTTACGACACACCCAACATGAATTCCCAGTTTTTCCACCTCCTCTTTTGAACTCGCTCCGCAATCAATCCAAATCGTATCGATTTTTGGTAATTCATCTTTGTCGCCAATTCGTACATGAATAGCAGGCCAGCCAAAAACACCTTTTACAATTCCTTTTTTCGTGTGAATGTTCACTCGTTTAGATGGAGCGATTACCGCATCCGAACCACCGTTTCGAATCACATAAATCATTCCGTCCGAAGAAATATAATTCACATACCATGAAATTTCATCAGCATGAGCTTCCAAAATGACTTTGTATTTCGCATCAGGATTGATAATTCCGTAAGCAGTTCCATAATTATCGGAACGAATTTCATCTACATAAGGTTTTATATAGTCTGTCCAAACCAATTGACCAGCAGTTTCATAGCCAGTAGGAGAAGTTGTATTCAGATAATTCTCCAGAAAATTTAAATTCTTCTTATTATAAAATTCAGATTTTGACATTTTCATTAATTTTTAACAAATGTAAATAATTGGGAACAATATTTGCTATCCGTGGCTTATGCATTGGAAACTAATTATTCTTATTTCTTTCTTCGGTCCATTTTTGTGGGGACAAGAAGATCCCAATAAAGAAATTATTAATTCTTCAAAAGAATTATATGAAATGGATTCTATTTCGCCGGAAGATCTAGCCATTTTTGATACAATTAAATTAGATAATGCTGAAATGCTTCACCTTCATCTCAAAACAGAAATGGAAAAGAAGTATTATTTATGGTTGCGTAAAAGAGTTCGGGATGTTTGGCCTTATGTAAAAGTTGCAGTGGAGGAATATAATTCGATTCAAGATACAGCTCAATTTTTCACCAAACGTGAGAAACGCAAATACATTAAAGATCGTCAGGGTGTCTTGGCCGATCAATTTGAAGGAAAACTGAAAGACCTTTCACTTTCACGAGGACAAATTCTCATCAAATTAATCCACAGAGAAACCGATAAAACTTCCTTTGACATCATAAAAGAATTACGTGGAGGAATGAACGCTTTTCTTTGGAATTCTGCCGGTGGAGCATTTGATTTGGATTTAAAAACCCAGTTTGATCCACATAAAACAAGAGAAGATTTATATATACAAGTGATTTTGGAAAAAGATTTCCGGTCGGGTCGTTTGGAAAGAATCAAGGATTCGGATTAGACAGAATCTTTCTGCCAAATTCTTTCTATTACACACTCAATTTATTATATTTGCAACTCTTAAAAATGCCACTATTGTGTCAAATGCTACCCTGAAAAAAATCGGAGTTTTAACTTCAGGAGGTGATTCTCCCGGGATGAATACAGCTGTCAGAGCTGTTGTCCGTGCATGTGCTTATTATCAGATAAAATGTGTGGGAATTAAGATGGGATACGAAGGGCTCATCCAGAATCAAATGTCCGAATTAGGTGCTCGTTCTGTAAAACACATCATCAATCGCGGAGGAACTTTTTTGCAAACCGCAAGATCCGACGAATTCCGCACAAAAGAAGGTCGGGAAAAAGCTTATAAACATCTAAAGAGTAATGGATTGGACGCTCTGATTGTAATTGGAGGCGATGGATCTTTTACAGGAGCAAATGTATTTTTTAAAGAATTTGGTATTCCTTTTATTGGTATTCCAGGAACCATTGATAATGATATTTTCGGAACTGATTTTACAATTGGATATGATACGGCTTTGAATACCGTAATCGAAGCCATCGACCGAATTCGTGACTCGGCCACCTCACACAACCGAATTTTCTTTGTGGAAGTAATGGGAAGAGATGCCGGATTTATTGCTTTAAACAGTGGAATTGCTTCCGGTGCGCAGGATATTTTAATTCCGGAAAAAAAAGACAGTTTGGAAGGATTGTTTCAATCCCTTGAAAAATCCGAACAAGCAGGCAAAAATTCCAGTATCATCGTAGTTGCGGAAGGAGAAGAATTAGGAAATGCATTTGAATTGGCTAAAGCAACTGAAATGCGTTTTCCTGATTATGATGTACGTGTAACGGTTTTGGGACATATTCAGCGCGGAGGAAATCCAACTTGTATGGACAGAGTTTTGGCAAGCCGTTTAGGAGTTGCAGGAGTAGAAGGTCTTTTAGAAGGACGAACAAACGTTATGGCAGGACTTCGTTCAAATAAAGTAGTCTACACACCTATCGAGGAAGCTATCAAAAAACATAACGAAATAGATAAAGAATTAATAAAAGTCGCTAAAATTTTAGCAGTTTAAATAACCCTTAAAACAAACAAAATGTCAACAATCAAAGTAGGAATTAACGGATTTGGCCGAATTGGAAGCCTTGTATTTGGTGCTCTTTTGGAAAGAGATAACGTAGAAGTTGTGGGAATCAATGATTTAATTGATGCCAATTATATGGCTTATATGATTAAATACGATTCGGTTCACGGTCGATTCAAAGGAGAAGTAAAAGTAGAAGGAAATGATTTGGTCGTTAACGGAAAAACCATCCGAGTAACTTCTGAAAGAGATCCAAATAATTTGAAATGGGATGAAATTGGCGCTGAATACATCGTTGAATCCACTGGACTTTTCTTATCCAAAGATACAGCGCAGGCACACATAAACGCCGGTGCAAAAAAAGTAATTTTGTCCGCTCCTTCAAAGGATGATACACCAATGTTTGTAATGGGAGTTAACCACAAAGAATTAACTCCGGATATTCAAATCCTTTCCAACGCTTCCTGTACGACAAACTGTTTGGCTCCATTAGCAAAAGTGGTTCATGATAACTTTGGGATTTTAGAAGGATTGATGACAACTGTGCATGCTACAACTGCTACTCAAAGAACGGTGGATGGACCATCGGCTAAAGACTGGAGAGGTGGACGTTCCGCTTTGTTGAACATCATTCCATCTTCTACAGGAGCAGCTAAAGCGGTTGGAAAAGTTATTCCTTCATTAAATGGAAAATTGACGGGTATGGCTTTCCGTGTACCAAATGCAGATGTTTCTGTTGTGGATTTAACCGTTCGTTTGGAAAAACCAACCAGCTATGACGAAATTTGTGCAGCTATGAAAGCGGCTTCTGAAGGAGAATTAAAAGGAATTTTAGGCTATACAGAAGATTTAGTTGTTTCACAGGATTTTGTGGGCGATAAAAGAACTTCTATTTTCGATAAAGACGCAGGAATTATGCTATCACCTAATTTTGTTAAACTCGTATCTTGGTATGACAACGAAATGGGTTATTCAAACAAATTAGCCGATATGCTAATTCATTCAGCAAGCATTTAATACAAAATATTATAGAAATTCTAAAAGCTACTTTTGTTAAAAAAGTAGCTTTTTTTATGAAATAAATCATTTTTTAAGAAAATTTTATATCTTTGTCAATATTAACACAAAAAATGCTGCCTATAGATTAAATATTCTATCTCTTTAACACTTGTAGACAAAAGACGAAGAATATGGAATTCATTGATGATTCTCAATTAGTTGATTCGTACATACTCGGCAACGAATCAGCACTGGCAGAGTTAATAGATCGATATAAGAATAAAGTTTATGGCTTTATTTTTTCCAAAGTTTTAGATAAAAACATTGCAGAGGATATCTTTCAGGATACCTTCGTAAAGGTAATTTTGACTTTGAAAGAAGGCAAATACAGTGAGGAAGGTAAGTTTTTACCTTGGGTGATGCGTATAGCGCATAATCTCACTATAGACTATTTTCGGTCTAAGACTCGTATGCCTACTATTGGCGAAACATTCGTAGACGAGGATTTTAGCATATTTGATTTTTTAGCAGATCCGGAAGATTGCTCCGAAACTAAAATCATCAAAGATCAAATAGACAAAGATTTACGTCTGATTATTGATTATTTACCGGATGACCAGCGAGAAGTCTTACAACTTCGTATATTCAAAGGATTAAGCTTTAAAGAAATAGCGGAAGAAACAGATGTGAGCATTAATACTGCTCTTGGAAGGATGCGTTATGCCTTGATAAATTTAAGAAAACTCATAGACGAGAAGAATTTAACTTTAACATTAGTTTAACGTTATAAGTATTGTGTAAGACAATAATTTGAAGGTCAGTACGTTTTAAAAGTATAAACCCAAATTAGTATGTCAATGAAGCAAAACTACTCTTTTATCGGTGAGAGATTATCACCAAAACCGGAAACGGTTCAAAACATTTTAAATTTTTCAAAAACATTATCAGTTATTAGAAGTGGAATCTTGAACAAGAAAATTATTCTTATCAAGAATTAAAAAAGGGGAAGTATAAACTTCCCCTTTTTGTTTTTGAATTCACTTTATTTATTTTTTAAAAAATCCTCCCAAAAGATCCATCGCATCATCGATCGCACTACCATCACCATCTCTATCCAGAAGCCGCTCAATTGTACTCATTTCTCTTTGATTGGTTTGCTGAACGCCGCCAACTAATCCACCTAAAAGACCGGAAAGTCCACCTGCATCCAAGCCATTTTGTTTTTTCTCTTTACCTAAATATCCCATCACGATCGGAGCAATCATTGCTAAAATTTGAGCAATCTGAGCACCATTTAATCCCGATGACTTCCCGATTGCATTTTCCACCTGCGGTTGTTTTCCACCTAAAACATGACTTAAAATATTGGCACCATCTGCAAAATTTCCACCACTTAGAAATCCTCCTAAATTATCCAAAATACTTCCATCATGATCACGCTCTAGAGCATTCGCTATATTTTGTGCATCACCACTACTCGCATTTTTATTTAACGCAGTGAGTAAAAAAGGTACGGCTGCTGATATGGCCATTTTCGCCTGATCATTTTCAATACCTAATTGATTAACAACGCCGTTAATCATTTGCTGACCCATCGGTCCTTGCAATAAACTTGAAATATCCATTCTATTAATTATATTGGTTGTAATCAAATATAGCATTAAATTCCAAACCACAATCATATTACAATTGAAATTTTTAATTTTGCAGCTATAAACCAATTAATGAATATGAAACGAATTGCTCAAATACTTATTTTGCTGATAGTTGCCTTGCTTTTAGCACCGATTTTTCTTCCCGACAAACTAAATGCGGAAGTAGAAAAAGAATTTGAATTCCCTGCAGGAATGATTTTTGAAGAATTCAATAATATGAAAGAATTCTCAGAGTGGGATCCTTGGTCTTCCGTAGACTCTCTTTCCTCCCAGGAGTTTTATGCCCCTTATCGGGGTATGGGAGCCGGCTACAAATGGACTTCCAATAATTCAAATGGCGTAATTACCGTAAATAAATCCGATCAAAATAAATTAATCGAATATACAGTAGAAGGATTGGATTTAGGAAAAAATTCGCAAATGAAAGTTGAATTTAATTCGGATAATTCCAATAAAACCAAACTCAAATGGAATATTTCAAGTGAAAAATTAGGGTATTTCTCCCGATATTATAGTTATTTCACTTCTAAAAATTTAACCGAAAAACTTCAACAAGGTTTGGACAAATTAGAGAAAAACTTAAAAACTTCTGCTCTGACTCCTGAACAAGCCCATTCGCTAATGCCAGGAATGATCAAAACAGAAATGTTTGAAGGGCAGAAACTAATCACCGTAATGAATGAAACTTCACTGGATGAAGAAGAAATCAAAACAGCTACAGAAGAATCTTTTGGACTAATCTACAGTTATTTAACTGATTTTCTTAAATTATCTCCCACAAAAATCGGGCAACCTATCTCCTATTACGAATTTGTGGACAGCGCTTCCAATAAAGCGAAATTTTATTGCGGATATCCCATAACCGAATCAGTAAAACTGGGAGAAGGAATGGAATTGAAAGCTTTATCCTCTGCAGAAACTTTGGTTTGTATCCACAAAGGAAATCACAATAAACTAAATGAAACCCTTCTGAAAATGAAAGATCATGCCATGAAAAATAATTTAAAGCTGGAAAATTCGTATTGGCAAGAATATGAAAATGAACCGAAATCTACTCCGAATCCGGAAAATTTATTGACCAAAATCTACATTCCACTTCAGAAATAAAGATTATAAAAGTGTTCTTCGGAGCACTTTTTTTTCGCCTTTAAAAGCTGTAAATTTGTAGCTTGATTTTTTCGGAAAGATGAATGATTTTATAGAAGTCTATGGTGCCAGAGAGCATAATCTCAAAGATATAGATGTAAAAATACCCAGAGAAAAATTGGTGGTGATCACAGGTTTGAGCGGAAGCGGAAAATCTTCGCTTGCCTTTGATACGATTTATGCCGAAGGACAACGACGGTATATCGAAACATTTTCAGCGTATGCCCGACAGTTTCTTGGTGGAATGGAACGCCCCGATGTGGATAAAATAGACGGACTTTCACCTGTGATTGCCATTGAGCAAAAAACGACGTCCAAAAGTCCACGTTCTACCGTCGGAACCATTACAGAAATTTATGATTTTTTACGACTTCTTTTTGCAAGAGCAGCGACTGCTTATTCCTACAATACGGGAGAAGAAATGGTCAGCTATTCCGATAGTCAGATTAAAGATTTAATCAAGCAAAATTATTCCGATAAGAAATTAGCAATTCTCGCTCCATTAGTGCGCGGAAGAAAAGGTCATTACCGTGAATTATTTGCCCAAGTTTCTAAAAAAGGATACATGGAAGTTCGTGTTGACGGAGAAATTCTGGAAGTTACTTCTGGGATGAAATTGGATCGATATAAAATGCACGACATCGAATTGATCATCGATAAGTTAAAATTAAACGACAAAATTTCCGATGAACGTCTGATGAATTCAATCGATATGGCGATGCAACAAGGAGATAATGTAATGATGATTTTGGATTATGAAACCAATGAATCTCGTTTTTACAGTCGAAATCTTATGTGTCCTACCACAGGAATTTCTTATCCGACTCCTGAGCCTAATTCTTTTTCGTTCAATTCCCCAAAAGGTGCATGCCCAACTTGTAATGGTCTCGGAGAGCTAAAAGTCGTGGATGTCAATAAAGTTTTTCCGGATCCGAACCGTTCGTTGAAAAACGGAATGATTGCACCGTTGGAAGAACTTAAAAATACAACTCGGATACGGAAACAAATCGAATCCATATATGCCAAATATGGAGAATCCGTCGATACACCATATAAAAAATTAAAAACAGATCTCGTTCAGGACATTTTGTACGGTTTAAAAGAATCAGTAGATGTTCAACTAAAATTTGCAGATGTAAGTAAAATTTATAAGATTGATTTCGAGGGAATTATACCGTTTTTAGAAGAAATGATGGACGACAAAGCCCATCCATCTTCATGGTCAGTATCCAGAAAGTTTTCCAAAAACATACATTGTTCGGATTGCAATGGTTTTCGATTAAATCAAGAATCGCTTCATTTCAAAATCGACCAAAAACACATCGGAGAAGTTTCTCATTTTGATTTGCAGTTTCTTCGAAATTGGATCCATACACTGGACAAAAAATTAGACAAAAAACAACAAATCATTGCGCAAGAAATTTTAAAGGAAATTGATACTCGATTAACTTTTTTATT
>CALLXZ010000566.1 GCA_937875605.1 uncultured Moheibacter sp. | reverse complement strand
TTGGATGCTGTGTTCCGGCATTTGCGGATTCAGACGCATCATACGTGTAATTTCTTTATCGAAATGCTGTTTGGTTTCTTCGTTCCATAGTTTGGATTTAGCGCGTTCGCGCATATCTTCAATTTCTGTTTCATTGGAAACTCCACCCAATTCTTCCTGAATAGTTTTCATCTGTTGATGAAGGAAATATTCGCGTTGCTGTTGGTCTAAATCCTGACGAACTTTTGATTGAATATTATTTTTTAACTCTAATTTTTGAAGTTCAATTCCCATCAAACGAAGAATTTCTGTCGCACGATCTTTCAGATTGTCGATTTCCAATAAAGACTGTTTTTCCTGAATTGTCAAATTTAAATTGGAACTGACAAAATTGATCAGAAAAGAAGAACTTTCGATGTTGTTAATCGCCATGCTGGCTTCAGACGGAAGCGATGGATTGATTTCAACAATCCGAAGTGCCATATCCTTTACCGATTCGATGGTTGCTTGGTATTCACGATTTTTTGCACCTGGTTTTTTTTCTTCCAGTGTAAGGATGGTTGCTTTAAAATAAGGATCTGTTTGCAGCATTTCATTCCACTTGAAACGTTTGATTCCTTGGAGAATAACCGTAGTATTTCCATCCGGCATTTTTAACATTTTGAGAATTCGGGCAACTGTGCCTATGATATGAATATCTTTAGGTTCCGGAATATCAATTTTGGCATTTCGCTGTGCAACGACTCCGATGATTTTATTTTCTTTGTAGGCTTCTTCCAATAATTTGATGGATTGATTTCTTCCTGCCGTTATTGGGATGACAACTCCGGGGAAAAGAACCGTATTCTTTAAAGATAAAACCGGTAATATTTCAGGAATGGGTTGCTTCTTGTATCTTTTTTCATCTTCCTCATTCATCAAAGGAATTAATTCGATTTCTTCTCCCATAATTTGGTCAAGTGACAAGTTGTCTATGTTCATATTTCGGTTTTCTGTTATTCTGTCAGTAAAACATTGATTTTGGTAGGATTACTGATTGTACTATATGTTTTTAAGAAATTGATGATCAATTATTTAGTGTAAATATTATAAATAATCAGATGGTGATTAAATTTCTTCTTTTTTTATAATTCAAAGGATATGCCGTTTTATGAATATTAGAATTTAGAAATTCAGTAAGTAACACTAAAAACAATCTTCTTAACTTTGCTTAATGGAAGAATTTGTGGTTTTAGTAAATGAAAAGGATGAAAAGCTGGGAAGGATGGAAAAACAGCAGGCGCATGTAGCGGGTTTATTGCATAGAGCTTTTTCGGTTTTTATTTTCAATTCAAAAGGAGAACTTTTGCTACAGCAAAGAGCGGAAACGAAATACCATTCGCCGCTTTTGTGGACCAATACCTGTTGCAGCCATCCGCGAGAAAATGAAACGTATGAACAAGCGGCTCATCGTAGATTGATAGAGGAACTGGGATTCGATTGTGAATTGGAAGAAAAATTTAATTTTATTTACAAAGCACAATTGGGTGAGAATTTGTTTGAGCATGAATTGGATCATGTTTTTACCGGTTTTTATGATGGAGAATTCCAAATTAATAGGGAAGAAGTTCAGGATTTTCAATGGATTTCTATGGATGATCTGATGATCAATATGAA
>CALLXZ010000565.1 GCA_937875605.1 uncultured Moheibacter sp. | reverse complement strand
GATGAATTATTCGGAAGAAGAATTTGAGAAAATCGAATCTTTCAAACACCGAACGCTGAATTCCATCGATTTGGACTTTTACTTAAAATCACTCCGAAATATCTATGAGAACCATAACGGACTCGAAAAAGCATTCCAGTTTAATGAAAATGACACCGACAGTTTTCACGCAATCGAACATTTTCGTTCGTTATTTCTGGAAATCCCACATCAGAAACGTTCCGAAAAACATTTGTCAAGTCCGGCTAATAATTCGGCTTCAAAACGGCTAAATATGATGTTGCGGTGGTTCGTCCGAAATGACAATCAAGGCGTGGATTTTGGGATTTGGAAAAGTATTTCTCCCTCCCAATTGGTTTGTCCGCTCGATGTTCATTCGGGAAATGTCGCCCGAAAAATCGGTATTCTCACCCGAAAACAAAACGATTGGAAAGCCGCTTCTGAATTGCATTTAAGATTAAAAGAATTCGATCAGGAAGATCCGACGAAATATGATTTCGCACTATTTGGATTGGGTGTTTTTGAAGGATTTTCGAAACTTTGATTACATTTGAAGCTATGTCTATCACCCAACTTTTTAAAAACCTTTGGCCGTATGTAAAACCGTATCGTTTTTTGGTTTTTGCAGCTTTATTTCTGACATTGATCGGTTCTTTTACTGCACAGGTAAACGCTTTGACGCTTCAGTATACGGTAGATGAAGTCAACCGATTGGTCGAGAACGGACAAGGACTAAACTCCGGTCTGAACATTTTGGTAACGATTACCCTGATTTTATTGGGAAAAGAAATCGTAAATGTCATCATCACGTTTGGGCAGAAATTTTACGGAGAAAAACTCCGGATTTATGTTTCACGTGATTTGGCACAAGCTGTGGTCGATAAAATTTTGACGTATCGAATGGCATTTTACACGGCAAATGACAATGAATCCGGAAAATTACAAACTAGAATTGACCGTGGAATCGAGAGTTTAACCCGATTAGTTCAAAACTTTTTTATCAATATTTTACCACTTTTTGCGAATTCTTTTATTGCGTTGATCCTAATGTTCAATGCCAATTTCTGGGTAGGATTTGTCGGATTAATGATTGTGCCTGTCTATATTTTCATCACCGTCAAACAGGCAAGAACGCTGAGCGGGTGGCGGAGAAATATGCGGAATTTCCGGGAAAGCAAAAGCCAGGGAATTGTCAACATCATCCAATCCATCACGGTCATCAAATCCTTTAACCGGGAGAAAATCGAGTCTGAAAAACAAAATCAAATCCAAATTGACCTAACTGAAAACCAATTGAAAACCCAAAAAACCGGTTTTCTATTCAACGGTGCCAAAACTTTTATCGAACAAATCGGTGTAGTCATCATCATCATTTTGACGGCTTATTTGGTTTTGGATGGACAGATGAGCATCGGGATGATCATGTTTCATATTTTGTTGTTTAATAATGTAACGGCTCCCATCGGGCAATTGCACCGTATTTTTGATGAAATGAACGATGCGATGATT
Organism: uncultured Moheibacter sp.; assembly: GCA_937875605.1. Lineage (GTDB taxonomy): Bacteria > Bacteroidota > Bacteroidia > Flavobacteriales > Weeksellaceae > Moheibacter. The sequence continues at coordinate 730 of CALLXZ010000565.1, read as the reverse complement.
TATTCGGAAAGTTTCTTCGAAATTCTTCATGCCGACCAAGAAACCGAAAATTCGGGGATTTACAAACCAGAGAAATTGATTGGGAAATTTGAATTGAAAAATGTGGATTTCATTTATCCGAACTGAACGCAGGCACTTTACGATGTCAATATGGAAATTCTTCCCAATAAAATTACAGCTTTGGTCGGGTTGAGCGGAGCGGGAAAAAGTACAGTCATCAATTTGCTTGATAAATTCTATGAACCAACTTCAGGAGAAATTTTTCTCGATGGAATTCCTTTAAGAGAATACGATACACAATTCTTACGAAATAACATTGGTCTCGTTTTACAGAAAAATCATATTTTCAGCGGAACAATCGAAGAAAACATACGTTACGGAAACCCAAATGCTTCCAACGAAGAAGTCTATGAAGCAGCCAAACAAGCCTATATTTACGACCAAGTGATGGATTTGCCACAGAAATTTGAGAGCAATGCTCTTTTGCTTTCGGGTGGACAACAACAACGAATTGCGATTGCTCGAATGTTTCTGAAAAATCCACCGATTATCTTTTTGGATGAACCAACTGCGAGTTTGGACGCCATCGCTACCGAACAAATCAAAAACAGTTTGGACGCTATCAAAAAGAACCGGACAGTGGTGATTATTTCGCATAGCATTTCGCAGATTATTGATTCCGACCGGATTTATGCGATGGAAAATGGAAAAGTCGTAGAATCCGGTGCGC
>CALLXZ010000564.1 GCA_937875605.1 uncultured Moheibacter sp. | reverse complement strand
TAAATCTCTACGATTATTCCGCAAGATACATGGAACCTGCGTTGGGAAGGTTTACTACATTGGATCCACTGGCTGAGAAATATTATTCTGTTTCACTGTATGTGTATTGTGCGAATAATCCGGTAAAATTTATTGATCCGGATGGTAGAGAAATAAGGATTTATAGAAGTCAGGTGCTCAATGAAGAGAAAGCAACAGTTATAATCGAAGTAACAGGAAAGCTCGTAAATAAATCAAGTACTGAATATACGAATGAGCAATTACAGAGTTATGCTGAAAGATTATCATCTTCCATATCAAAAATATATACTGGAGAAGGTGAAAATATAAATTTCAGGGCAGAAGTTAATATTACAGTAGCAACTGATCAAAATGGAATTACGGAATCAGATCATATATTTACATTATTTAACCAGGGGGAATTACCTGGATCGGAAGGGAAAAGTACAATTGCCGGAAATGCTGTAAAAGGAGAAAAAAGAATTAATATATCAAAACATATTCTTGATAGAAAAGAAGAAACAAGTGGAGAATATGCAGAGACGGGAAAAACAGAAAACGGATTAAGTACATTTGAAAGAACTGCAGCTCATGAATTAGGTCATTCAGCAACGCTTACTCATCCTAAACCAAATAGTTTGAACAGAAATTTAATGCATCAAGCAAAAGTTAGTAATTCAGGGAAAATAGTAACAGAATCTCAAATTTTGCAAATAGAAAAAGCATATTTAAATAAAGAATTGAATAAATAATATTAATAAACAAAATAATGATAAAATACATATTTTTTATTGCATTAATGGTGTTTTCATGTAGTGCAAATAGCCAAAACATGGTTTATCGCTGTTTTGAGATAGATTTTCAAGATTTTTTTAAAAATGATACAGTTTCGCTTTTTGTTAATCAACATCAAGTTTTTAAAAATGAGATTCTTAATAGTGACTTTTCAACTGGAATAACAAATGTTCGTGTTCGAGTTTGTTTTCATAAAAAAAGAGGATTAATCGTATATGAGAGCAAAAGTTTTGAAATTGATAATTTAAGTCAGCCAATCGTATTAAAAGTGCATATAAATGGAGTATTGAATGAATATAAAATCAATTTAAAGCAAGGGGAATATATTGGTTTAAGTATGAAAAGAAGTGGTGGACTAAATATTTATCAATCAAAAATGCCGTTTGAATATGAATAAACAAAATTTTATTCTGCAAACAATTACTTTTTTGGAGAAGTAGAAAAAAGTTTTTTGATAGCTGGATAACAAATTAGTCGTTAAGAAAGTTCCAGTGGTAAACTTTTCTTGCCTTTGGGAATACCTTTACCAATAGACATCTTACTCTCAGGAGGTTACAAAGGATTTCAAACCGGAAGCATTACTGCTTTATTAGACGGTTCAGGAGGGTATCTTTATTCGTCTTTTTATTACGATAACCGGGAACGTGTTATACAAACAAAACAGACGAATCATCTGACTGGAGGAATTGAAAAGGAGTTTATTGCCTATAACTTTGTTGGTCAACCTACCAAAAAGCTACATGTCCATAGCGCAACAGGCAAAACAACTCAATCCGAATTATTTGTTTACACATACGATCAGGCGGGTCGTCTAACCGAAACAACCCACCAATTAAATGGAGGGACAACAGTTTCGTTAGCTAAAAATACGTACGACGAACTGGGGCGGTTAAAAACGAATATGAAAGGGAACAATACAAACCTTACAAGCACTTACTCCTACAATATCCGATCTTGGGTAAAGTCAATCAGCAGCCCTCTTTTCCAGCAGACACTTTACTATAATGACACCTACGGTGGAGGAAGTCCCCGTTATAATGGTAATATTTCAGCCATGAACTGGCTGGTAACGGGCGATAAAACCAGAGGGTATACATTTGCTTACGATGGATTGTCCCGAATAACATCTGCCAATTACCTGGAAAACGGTTCGGCAAGCAATAATTATAAAGTACCGTCTATTACATACGATAAGCATGGGAACATAAAATCGTTGGAAAGATGGGGTAAGACGTCATCAGGCTCCACTTTTGCAGCAGTAGATGTTTT
>CALLXZ010000563.1 GCA_937875605.1 uncultured Moheibacter sp. | reverse complement strand
GGAAGTTCTACGGCATCTCTTTCATGGACAGCTGTAACAGGTGCATCTTATGATTTCCGTTATCGATTGGTTGGTGCTTCTACTTGGATTACAAGTTCAGAAACAACGACTTCTAAATCTTTAAGCGGATTAACCTCAAATTCACAATACGAAGCCCAAGTAAGAAGCAAATGCGAAGGTGGGGCGACTTCGGTTTATTCAGCATCTGTTAATTTTACTACGACTGAAGTTCAAATCGAATATTGTGGTTCTGCCAGTACCAATACAAATGACGAGTATATCCAAAGAGTTCAGTTGAATACGATTAACAATCCTTCCGGAGCACAATTCTATTCAAACTTTACCAACATCTCCACGAATTTAACCAAATCTCAAGCTTATACGATTACAATTACGCCAAGATGGACAGGTACTTCGTACAATGAAGGATATGCGGTTTGGATTGATTATAACAAAGATGGAGACTTTACCGATTTAGGTGAATTGGTTTGGTCCAGAACACCAACCAATGCTGCAACCGTAAGCGGAATCTTTACCGTTCCGGCAAGCGCAGTGGACGGACCAACGCGTATGCGTGTTTCCATGAAATACAATGCGGTTCCAAATCCTTGTGAAACCTTTACGTATGGAGAAGTGGAAGATTACACCGTTATCATTGGCGGAGCGGCTCCTGATACACAAGCACCAACTGCTCCAACTAATTTAACGGCTGCAAATGTCGCTCAGACTTCATTGACATTAAATTGGACAGCTTCTACCGATAATGTTGGCGTGACAGGATATGATGTATTCTCAGGTTCAACAAACATCGGAACGGTAACAGGAACGACAGCGAATATTACAGGATTAACAGCTAATACAGCGTATTCATTTTCTGTAAGAGCAAAAGACGCTGCCGGAAATATTTCTGCTTCCAGCAATGTCTTGAATGTAATGACTTTATCGGCAAATCCGCAATTGGTATTGACCATTAAATTCGATAATTATCCGGAAGAAACTTCCTGGAGAATTCTAAAAGGAAGTACGATTGTTGCTTCCGGAGGAACTTATGGTTCACAACCGGATGGTTCTACGCTGAACATCCCATTGAATTTAGCACCGGATTGTTACACACTGGTTTTCTACGATGCGTACGGTGACGGAATGTGCTGTTCGTACGGAAATGGTTCGTATTCATTGAAACAAGGAACGACGGTTTTAGCAAGTGGCGGAACGTTTCGTTCTTCTCAATCCACGAATTTCTGTACTACGCAATCCAATAATAATTACAGTACGTATGCTTCTACGGAAACAGATGACACTCAAAATCATTTGAAATTGTATCCAAATCCGGTAAAAGATATGTTGAATGTAGCATTAAATGGATTTGATGCACAGAATTACCAAGTGGTGGATATGCATGGTAGAGTCGTGATGCAAGGAAAATACACGGAAAAATTAGATGTTTCAAGATTGGAAACCGGAACCTATCTTCTGAAATTGATGATCGGTGAGAAGTCGAAAACCGAACGCTTTATCAAAAAGTAATTCATACATTTTCTTATTTTAAAGAATCCGTTTCGAATTTATGTCGGAGCGGATTTTTTAATGCATTTCCTTATGTATTTTTAATAGATCAACAATTGTTTTTACATTTAACTTTTCAAAAATTCTTTTTTTATAGGTGCTGA
>CALLXZ010000562.1 GCA_937875605.1 uncultured Moheibacter sp. | reverse complement strand
TTCATCAATCAAATAATTGACTTCATGATGAATAAAAGGAATTTTTGAATAAAAGAGCAGACCGTAAGTGTTTTCAATCGGAACTTCGATGGAATGCGGAAATTCTTTTTTTAATGGTTGCATAGCATCCATCCAGGCATGATTGGTTTCCAGAAGAAAAACCACATCCGGATTTGTTTCCTTGATACGTTGAAGCGTTTTATTGTATTCCGTATTTTCCTGATACACATTGACTGTCATCAGTTTGATTTTGTTTTCAGGATTGGATTCTTTTTCGCTAACCAGCATTTTTTTGGATAGAAACGAATACGGATAGATAAACCAAAAAAGATAAATTGCAGTTGCTGTGAGAAGACCGAAAAGAATCCAATGGAATGGATTTTCAAATTTTGTAAAAGAAATTTGAATAATAATTAAAACAATGGCGATAAAGAATAATTGAAAACGGGGATAATCCCAAACGCGTATGTACCATTTTGGTGACGAAATGAGTGGAAGAATAGTGAGGATAATTAATAAAAAAGACAAAACATACAAAATCCATTCAATCACCATAGCCATAAAAAATTACGGAATCTAAAGTACAAAAAAAAAGCTCCCGAAAACAGGAGCTCCATTGATAATTCTATATTAAGAAATTAATTAACCACTTCGTAGTCTATGGCCATAACACCTTTGTTTACGTCACCGATTTCTGAAAATGCCGCTTTGCTTAAATCAAATTGGCGGGTTTTCACAAAAGGTCCTCTGTCATTTACTTCCACCACAACTGATTTTCCGTTGCGCTGATTGGTGATTTTTACTTTGGTTCCAAATGGAAGCGTTTTGTGTGCGGCAGTGAATTCATGCATGTCATATTTATCACCGCTCGCTGTTTTTTTACCGTGAAATTGATCACCGTACCATGAAGCATTACCGCTTCCTGATAACCAGGTAGCTCCGTTGTAAAGCCCAGCTCCACCGAAGGCGATAAATCCTATAAGCAGAACAAATGTAAATACTGATTTCATGTTTATATTATTTTCAGATTTGCCAGGCAAAGGTACAAAGCAAGGTTTTTTATAAAAATCAAGAAGGAGATTTGAGTGGTTTTTAAGAGTCAAAAAAGCCCGAATCTCTTTATTTATAGTAGATTCGGGCTGTGGTTAAACTTCTGTTAAAAACAGAGGAAATGTTAATTTTTTTAACAATTAATTTTATTCAGGCTTATAATTTTGGTCAATTAATGCCTGAATTTTATTCCAATCATATAAATGAAAAACCATCCCGTTGCTCATTGCAACGAAGATTCCATTTGGAAATTTAGGTCCGAAATTTACACTCGAAGCATCGGCTCCGTCACATTCAATTGTGGAAACCGGAATTTCGGCAATTAAACTATGTTCATTTGCATTGCCATTTGTGCCTTCTCTCGGGTAAACCAAAAAGGAATTTCGCTGTTGGTTCGAAACCAAAATATATCCAGTCGCCGCATCTTTTTTGTAAATGGCAATTCCTTCATGGTCCCGTTTGGCATCTTTTTGAGCAAAAAAGGCGATTTCTTCGTTCCCTTTTTCCGGATCTGCATAGTATTTTTTTACACCAACTGTTTCATCTGAATAATAAACATAACCTAATTCATTATCCACTGCGATGGCTTCGATTTCTTTTTTACCACTATACGAACCAAATTTTCGAATGACTTCGCCTTTTACATTTCCGGTTCCGTCGTCCGATAGTTTATATTGCCAAAGATAGGTTCCCGAAGGTCCTGATTTTCTGCCGACGATGGCATGAATTTCGGTCGATAAAGAATCCATTTTTTTGGTGTAGAGAGCCAATCCCATTCCGTCGCGTTCGTCTTCTCCGGTTTCACCCACGAAAATGTCAATTCCTCCGTTATCAATTGGTTTCAAATCAGGCAAACTGAAAATTCTGATTTTTTGTGCTTTTCGTTCGGTCGTTACGGCGATATCGATTTTTTTACCGTTTAGAATTAATCCATACGCGACGTCCACGTTGTTGGGACGAGCCATTTCAGGGAAACTGTTGACTATTTTTCCGTTCAAATCATAAACGTACAATCCTCCGCCGACTTCTTTGTCAGTTCCAATGATCAGACTTTTCGAAGCATCTTCGGGATGAATCCAAATAGACGGATCATCTGTATCATGTGGTGTTTTTTCTGTGATGACTGTAGGTTCTATGGCATTTGGTAAGACAGGAGCTAATTTGTCGCCACAAGAAAAAAGGATGGCTGAAAGGGAAACGGCAATGAATATTTTTTTCATGTTTATTTTTTTATTTCAAATGAATGTAGGACTTCGGCTTTTTCTTTTCCTGCTCTTATCGTTTGAACCAATAATTTATTTCCGAGGATGGAAAAACTCATAAATCCGGGTTCAGCTGCTGCAAAAATTGTTCCTTCTCTATTTCCGGAAGCACGTACTTCACTTGCCGCACCTGATAAGAATTGTGTGGTATATCGACCTTTTGGCTTTATTATCTGCAAATCATGTTCGTGTCCGCAGATGTAAGCATCCACTTTATGTTGATCAAACAAACCGGCAAATTTTTTCTCAAATCCCAATGTATCTTCGCTGTCAATTCTTTTTCCACCGCTATACAAAGGATGATGTCCAACAACCATTTTCCATTTGACAGAAGGGTCTTTTGTGTCCAAAGTTTCCACTAACCATTTCATTTGAGCGGCTGTGTCTTGTTTATCCAAATCTCTGTATTTTTCAGGGTTACCATGATATCCGTTGATAAAAGGATTGGTGTCCATCACGACCAATAAAAGTTTCTCGCCGTTTTCCAATTCAAATGTTTTGCTGTAATACCGGTCGGGCATATTCCAACGACGGCTGATATTTGTATAATCAATTTGCGCCTGAACATTTCCTCTGTAGTCGTGGTTTCCAAGAGCTACATACCAGTCTGCGTACAAAGCAGGATTGGTATAAATTTCTTCAAATGAAGATTTCCAATGATAATCCTGTGTGCTGGCTACGCCGTTTGGATAAAAATTATCGCCAACTGAAACCACGAATTCTGCTTCTAAAACGATCATTGCATTTCCCATCTCACGTGCTACATCTTTTTGGTAATAATCGCCAACTCTTCCAAAATCGCCCAATACCAAAAAACTGAAACTATCTTTCTCATATTTCAGTCCGGAAATATTGCTGCCACTGTATCCGGTGCTTTTTTCATATTCAAATGGTGTTTGTGCAAATAGGAGAGAGGTTGCAAATAAAATAAAGCTAAAAAGTGTTTTTTTCATACTGAATTTTTTAATGACGTAAGCCGGCAGAGAAATCTGTCGGCTTATGTTGATACTTATATGTGATAATGTTTAGAAGTCAAACTTTACACCTAAATTAAATCTCGGTCTGTAATATTCCATCTGCATCGTTCTGGATGCAATTCCTTGGTAATAACGAAGCGGCTGGTTGGTTAAATTATTGGCTTCGGCAAAAACACGGAAATTATCGGTAATTTTATAGGAAGCGTTGGCATCTAAAAATAATTGTTCATCATAATAGCGGTCTTCGAATTCGTTTCCACCTAATTCATCTATATAATCGGATGTGTAATTAAGTGAAACACGTGCAGAAAAACGTTTGTTTTCCCAAGAAAGTGAACCGTTGAACATATGTGGCGAAGTTCCCGGAAGTTCTACGTCAGTTCTTTCTTCTCCGTCCTGATTGGTAATTCCTTTAGCATCGGATTTTGTGTACGTATAGTTTAAATAAATCCCCAAACCTTTCCAGAATTTTCCGGGAATGAAATCAAATTGTCTTTGTAAAGCGACTTCAAATCCATATACATCTACGTTGTCT
>CALLXZ010000561.1 GCA_937875605.1 uncultured Moheibacter sp. | reverse complement strand
CGTTTAAATGCGACTTACATTTATTACGGAGCGCAAGGTGGGGCGATGAAAGAGCGTCAGGAAACACAGGATTTATATGCTGAAGAAGTGAGTGTAGAAAATAAAGTTACTCGTGCCGCTGCCAAAGCTAATTATAGTTATTCCAATGCGAACTGGGATTTGGTAGATGCTGTGGAATTACACAGTAAAAATATCAAGGACATTGATAAATCTACTTTGCCGGAAAAATACCGCAAAATGTCCGATGCACAATTGAAAACCGAAATCGAAAAGATGACCGGCGAACGTAAGAAAATTCAAAAAGAAATTCTGGATTTGAACACCCAACGTGAAGAATTTATTCAAACAGAATTAGCCAAAACAGGAGAAGGCGAAACCGATTTAGGAAAAGCCATAACCGATGCTGTGTTGCGATTTGCAAACCAAAAAGGATACGTTCAAGAAAAATAAGTAAAAAGTTTAAAAGCAAAATTTAAAAGTTCCAATTCTATTGGGAACAGGAATCCTTTTGTCTGAAAATTCAACAAAATCAACTAATTAAAAAAGAAAAAAGTATGAAGAATTTAGTTTTTATATTGTTCATTGCGTCGAGCTGGATGCTGGCACAGAAACCCATTTTCACATCAGCCAAGATGAAATCGGCAACGGTTTATTTTAATTCAGCTGAATTAAATCAAACAGCTAATGTCAATTTGTTGAAAGGAACCAATGAAATCGTAGTCAAAAATGTCGCCGATTATCTGGATGAAAATACCTTGAAAATTGGAATGCCTTCGCACGTAACGGTTTTGTCCGCTCAGTTTACACAAAATTATATTTCCGAATATGAAATTGATGAAACTTCTCATGAAACCAAAAAAGTACGAGATAGTGTTCAATTGGTTCAAAAATCAATTTTAGATCTTCAAACTGAAAAAGCAACGCTTCAGATGACCGTTCAGTTATTGGATAAAAACCAACAAGTTTCCGGTGCCGATTCGGGCTTGAAAGTAGATGAATTGATGAAAATGGTTGATTTCTATAAAAAGAAAAGAAACGAATTAAGTACGGAAATCAACGGTTTAAATGAAAAAGAGGTCAAATTAAATGAAACATTGGTAAAATTAAATTCCCGATTGCAGATCAATACGTCGAAAGATGAAAAAATGTCCAAAGGAAAATTGGTGTTGCAAGTAATGAGCGAAACGGCTGGAAATGTGAATTTTGATATCAATTATCTCAGTGCCGGAGCAACTTGGAAACCGTTTTATGACCTTCGTGCAGAAAGTGTAAATGCACCAATCAATATGCTTTACAAAGCTCAAATTGTACAAAATACAGGTGTAGATTGGAAACAGGTGAAACTGACTTTGTCCAGCGGAAACCCAAATCAGAACAGTCAAGCGCCACTTTTGCATTCTTGGTTTTTAACCTATGAGGAAATCATGAATTATATTCCGGAACCGTCTTATGATAGACGAAATTCGATTCAATCCATGGCTTCGGGTTCGGTAGTTACTAAAGAAAAATTAGAAGAATCTACGATTTCCAATTACACGACGGTCATTGAAAATCAGTTAAATGTTTCGTTTGAAATTGATTTGTTATATGATATTTTGTCGAACGGAAAACAACACAGTGTTTCGATGAAAGAAATCAAACTTCCGGCAAATTTTAAATATTACACCGTTCCGCGCATGGAAACCGAAGCGTATTTATTGGCTGAATTAAGTGATTATGCAAAATACAATATGTTGCCGGGCGAAGCCAACATCGTTTTCGAAGGAATGTATGTTGGGAAAACCTTTATCAATCCTAACCAAACGGTTGATACGCTCAACCTTAGCATGGGACGTGATAAAAGAGTTTCAGTGAAGCGCGAAAAAGTAATGGATAAATCCAGTACGAAATTCCTTTCCAATTATAAAGAGCAAGTTTTCACCTATGATATTACGGTAAGAAATAATAAGAAAGATGCGATCGATATCATCGTGAAAGACCAATTTCCGTTGAGCACCGATAAAGAAATCGAAATCGAATTGTTGGAAAGCAGCAAAGCGAAAATCAATAAAGAAACCGGTGTGATGACCTGGATTGTAGAATTAAAATCCAATGAAACTCAGAAATTCCGAATCAGTTATCGGGTGAAATATCCAAAAGATAAAAACATCTCAAATCTTTAGAAATAGATTTTAAAAATTCCACTTTTTTCTTTGTACCTCGACTGGACGCAAGTCCGTCGGGGTATTTTTTCAATAAACGAAATTCGAACTTCGCATTTCAAATCTCCACCCTAAATTTAAACCCAATTCCATGCAGGTTTTCAATCGTTACCGAATCATCTTCTGCAAAGATTTTCCGTAGTCTCGAAATAAAAACATCTAAGCTTCTTCCCATAAAATAATCATCCTCGCCCCAAAGCGCTTTCAAAATTTCTTCGCGTTTCAATACCATATTTTTATGATGAATGAAAAAGCTGAGAAGTTCGGCTTCCCGCTGAGTGAGCGAAACGGTATTATTTTGACAGGTAACGGTATAATTATTTGAATTAAATTCGCATTTCCCGATTTTATACAGAGATTGATTTTCTGTAGAAGAATTTGCTTTTTGGGAACGTTTACGGAAAATTTCGATTTTTAAAATCAATTCTTCGATGGAAAAAGGTTTGACCAAATAATCATCGGCACCGATTTTTAACCCTTTGATACGGTCTTCTTTCAGCGTTTTAGCGGAAATGAAAATGATAGGAATTTCAGAATTCAGTTTTCGGATTTCAGTAGCCAATTCAAATCCATCCATTTTCGGCATCATGATATCCAATAAACAAATATCAAAATTTCCTTGTTTGAATTGCTCTAAAGCCAATTCTCCGTTAGGACAATGCACCACTTCGTATTCCGGTTCCAGACTGTCTTGTGTCAGAAACGCAATTGTTTCGTCGTCCTCAGCATATAAAATTTTACATTTAGCCATCGAGATTATTTATTGGGAATAAAAATAGAAATATTGATGCCTTTTTCCTCATTATTTTTGGCAGAAATTTTCCAACCGTGTTGTTGGATGATTCGTTTGACATAATACAGACCGAGTCCGAAACCGTTTACTTCATTGCTCTTTCTGTCAGAAATCCGATAAAATTTATCAAAAATATAGGAAATATTTTTCGAGGGAATTCCGATTCCGTTATCCGAAAAATCGAGTTGAATTCCTTTAACGGTTTGATTTGAAGCTATAGAAATCTGTGGATTTTCATCGCTGTATTTGATGGAATTGTCGAGAAGATTCTGTATGACATTTGTAAAATGAAATTCGTCTGCTAAAATTTGGGTTTCCGGATTGACATTTATTTCTATTTGAATTTCCGGATGTTTAATTAAAATCGAATTTTTTACATTTTGTAAGGTTTCAAATAAATTGATTCTTATAGGTTGTATTGCCATCGCGAATTCATCGTTTCGTGCGACGTTTAAAATTTTCTCAATATGATGGTTCAATTTTTTTCCCTGTTGGGTAATTATTTCTGCATATTTATTCAGTTTTTCATCTTCCTGAATTGCTTTTTGATTGCTCAAAAAATTGGAAGCGAGTAGGATAGAGGATAGCGGTGTTTTGAATTCATGTGTCATATTGTTGATGAAATCGCGCTGTAATTCCGAATATTTCTTTTGTTGGATCAATGTATAAATCGAATACACATAAATTACTAAAATCAGCATCAGAACAGCAGACAAAACAATCCAAAAGGTTAACGAGCTCAATAAATAAGATTTTTCCTGCGGAAAACGAATTGCAAAGTAGTAGGTGAAATCTTTATATTTTTCAAATTTAATCTCCTTCTTAGAATCGGCTTCATCGTTCATGGAAATGTATTTTCCATACATCATATCGTCGCTTTCGCAATTGTAAATCGCATATTCGAAATCTGTGATGATGTTGAATTTGGTAAATTCGGTTTTCAGGAAATGTTCCAAAATTGCCGGTTCGATGTCATCGTTCACATTGACCACATAATAATCATTGGAAACTTTCTGGATGAGATCTTTGGTGGAGAATTCATGTCCATTGTTTTCATAAATCTCACGGGCTACTTCCAATAGAGCAATGTGAACTTTCTGGGAAAATTTCTTTTCCTCTAGTGTAAATGCTTTATAGGTCCAAGCCAATTGCGCAATCAAAATCCCAATGGTCGCAATCAAACCCAATAGGATGATACTATTTAAACGGTTTATTTTCAAATTTCTAATTTGTTGGATGTTAGATGTAAAAATATAAATTCATCCAACATTAACTACATCCCGCAATATTACTGAATGCTTTATGTATTCTCCCATCGTTAACAACTAATTAACAAACGTTTGAGAGCGGTTAACAGCGATGTTTTGATTTCTCTTATACATTTGCTTCATAAAATTAAAACAAAAAAATCAAAACAATGAAAACACTTAAAATTACCTTATTGGCTTTGACGTTGTCAACTGCGGCTATGTCTTTCACTCATTCTGAATTCATCGGAAATACAGTTGAAAAAGTTTTGGATTCGGTTATTTCCTGGAAGTCTGATACCATCAGCGTAGGGGAAATTCCACAGGGAACGCCTTACACCATAAAATTTGAATTTACCAATACAACCGACAAACCAGTAGTGGTGACCAATGTAAAAGCACAATGCGGATGTACAGCGACTGATTACAGCAAAGATCCGATCAAACCTAAAAAGTCAGGATATGTAAATGCGATTTTTAACGCAGCCAATCCCGGTGCTTTTACTAAAACTGTAACGGTTACGACCAGCGACAGCGAAACGCCTAAAAAACTGACTTTCAAAGGAACGGTGGTAGCGAAAAAATAATTTTTTCCATTTTTATTTAATTATCAACCTAAAAGGGAAGCTGAATAATGGCTTCCCTTTTTGTAT
>CALLXZ010000560.1 GCA_937875605.1 uncultured Moheibacter sp. | reverse complement strand
CGATGACTTTGAGCATCGACAATCCTCCGTTTACGGAAGGAAATAAAAAAGGAATCGATGATTTGACAGGTGGTTTAATCGGAAACGGAACCAGTAAAATTTCAAAAGATGTTTTCCAGGAAGAAATTGATTTCATGGGAGCGAGAATTAATTTTAGTTCTTCAGGCGCAAGTGCCAATACACTTTCCCGTTATTTTCCGCGCGTTTTAGAATTGATGGCGCAAGGAGCCATTGACCCAAAGTTTACACAAGACGATTTTGATAAAGAAGTTGCCCGTTTTATCGACGGATTAAAAACGGAAGAAAAAAGCGTCGCTTCAAATGCCGCCCGGGTTGAAAATGTTTTGGTTTTCGGAGCTAATCATCCGGCAGGGGAATTTGTAACGGAAGAAAAAATCAAATCATTGAAATTAAGTGATGTAACCACACATTATAAAAATTATTTCGCTCCAAACAATGCTTATCTAATCGTAATGGGCGATGTGAAATTTGCCGATGTGAAAAAATTGGTTGAAAAAGATTTTTCCAATTGGAAAACAGGAACCGTTCCGGCTTCCAAATATTCCGATCCTAAAAATGTTTCGAAAACAGAAATCAATTTTGTGGATATGCCAAATGCCGTTCAGTCTGAAATCGCTATTTTAAGTTCTGTTAATTTGAAAATGACAGACAAAGATTATTTTGCTGCTTTGCTTGCCAATCAGATTTTTGGAGGTGATTTCAACAGTTATTTGAATATGAATCTTCGCGAAGCAAATGGTTGGACATATGGTGCGCGTACAAGCATCCGAGGAAATAAATACGTTGGAAAATTCAAAGCCAATTCGCAAGTTCGAAATGAAGTAACCGACAGTGCGGTAGTAGAAACCATGAAAGAATTGAACCGAATCCGTACGGAGAAAGTTACGCCGGTCGCCTTGGAAACAGTAAAAGCTACGTTTATCGGAAACTTTGTGATGGACGCCGAAAAGCCGGAAGTGATTGCACGTCAGGCACTTATGATGCAAACGCAAGGATTACCTGCTGATTTCTATCAGAATTATATTCAGAATATCAATTCAGTAACCGTAGAAGATGTTCAGAAAGCAGCTCAGAAATATTTTTCATATGACAATGCCCGAATTTTAGTAGTAGGAAAGGCAGCAGATGTGCTTCCTGCTTTGGAAAAACTTCCTTATAAAATTAATTATTTTGACCGATTTGGTAACCCAACTTCCAAACCGCAACAAAAACAGGTCGATGCCAACGTAACGGTAAAATCCGTTTTGGACAAATACATCACAGCAATTGGAGGTGAAAAAGCGAAATCAGTAAAATCCATTTTAGCCAACTACGAAGC
>CALLXZ010000559.1 GCA_937875605.1 uncultured Moheibacter sp. | reverse complement strand
AAACTACTTCAATATGCTTTTTCTAACAAACTAAAACCGATTTCTTTTGCCGAATTCTGGTGGGGAGCTTCTCCAAAATCGGAAGTCCGAAAACACAAACAGATTTATCCGGCTTGTAGCGGAAAATGCAGACCGATTTTAAAACACATGCTGCAAGGAATAGCAGTGGAAGAAAATCCGCTTTTGAAGAATTTGGGCGAAGGAAAGGAATTAAAAATCATTTTTGAAGACGAAAGTTTTTTGATCGTCTATAAACCGACAGAGTTGCTTTCTGTTCCCGGAATTGAAATTCAGGATTCGGTTTACACCCGTTTACAAGAAGTTTTAAGCCCGATTGAACCGTTGATTATTCATCGTTTAGACATGTCCACATCGGGAATTTTGGTCGTCGCCAAAACGAAGGAGGCGCATAAAAACATTCAGCATCAATTTCTGAAACGAATGGTCAAAAAACGTTATACTGCTTTACTGGATGGAATTATAAATAAAAAAGAAGGTGAAATTCATCTACCCCTTCGAGGCGACATTACCGACCGTCCCCGTCAAATGGTCTGTTTGGAAAATGGAAAAAAAGCCATAACCCGATACAAAGTAATGGAAGAAAAAAACGGAAAAACCAAAGTTTATTTCTGGCCTTTGACAGGAAGAACACATCAGCTCAGGGTTCATTCCGCGCATCAGTCCGGTTTAAACGCTCCTATTTGTGGCGATGATTTGTATGGCACAGCAGCAGATCGACTTCATCTGCACGCTGCTTGTCTGGAATTTAGCCATCCCAAAACAAAAGAATGGATGAAATTTGAAGCAGAAGAAGACTTCTAAACTTTCCAGTTTTGAAAGTTTGATTACTTTTGGCAAAATTTTTATGACCTATGAATCCAAGCATTTTTGAATGGATTGGCTACGCAGCTTCTGTTTTTATTGTCGCTTCTTTTTTAGTGAATAACTTGAAATCCATTCGGGTCATCAACATGATCGGCTGTCTATGTTTCGTTTTGTACGGAACTTATTTTCAGTTTTGGCCGGTGGTAATTCCAAATGCACTTTTGATGATAATTCAATTGTATTTCTTATTTTTCAAGGATAATGATCGAAGTTCGATAAACGAAATTCAAAGTTAGCATTTAAAACATATCCAATTTTAAGAATTAATCGAAACGAATTTCGAAAAAATGAATAAACGCAAAATCATAACTTCTGTTATCAATAATTATCAAGCAGACCAACGGGTGCAAAAAGTTTGCGGCTCGTTGCAGAAGTTTGGTTTTGAAGTGGAAGTTGTGGCAACTGATTTGCGCGGAAAACCGGAATTAAATTTTCCGTATAAAGTTCATATACTCAACATGAAGCGTCAAAGTGGAATGAAAATGTATGTCGAATTCAACATAAAACTTTTTCGTAAATTACTGAAAATCACTAAAAAAGAAGATATACTTCTGGCAAATGATTTAGATGCGTTGCTTCCAAATTATATCGTAAGTAAAATCAAAGGATGTGAATTGGTTTTTGACAGTCACGAAATTTTTTCGGAAGCGCCTACTTTACATAACCGTCCTTTTCGGAAGAAAATCTGGAAAAGTATGGAAACTTATATGGTACCGAAAATCAAGCGTTTTTATACGGTAAGTAAGGGTTATGCCGATTGGTTTGAAAATCAATATAAAATCCGACCGGAAATCATCATGAATGTTCCTTTGGTAAAAGAAAATCCGGATAAGGAATTGAAAATCAATTTACCCGAAATCAAATCAGACGAAAAAATTCTGATTTATCAAGGTGTCATTAATTTCAGCCGTGGAATTGATAAGATGATTGAAGCCATGCAATTTCTGGAAAATGCGCAATTATGTATCATCGGAATCGGACCGAAAAAAGCGGAATTTGAAAAATTAACTTCGGATTTGAATTTAGATAAAAAAGTGAAATTCTTAGGACAGATTCCGCCTTCACAATTAAAACTCATCACGCCAAAAGCGGATGTAGGATTGAGTTTGGAAGAAGATTACGGCATCAGTTATCGGTATGCTTTGCCCAATAAAGTTTTTGATTATGTTCATGCCGGTGTTCCGATTTTGGGAACGTATTTACCGGAAATCAAACATACAATTGAGGAATATACAATTGGAAAAACGATTGAAAACCATGAACCTCAACACATTGCTGAATTGATTCAAAAAATGTTAGAAGAGGGAAAAGCACCTTACCAAGCGAATTTGAAAAAAGCTGCTGAAGTTTTTAATTGGGA
>CALLXZ010000558.1 GCA_937875605.1 uncultured Moheibacter sp. | reverse complement strand
TTATTGTTTGACCCCAAACGAATACCAACAAGTAGGATTTGATATTTTCTATGATTTGGTGGATCGGATGAACTCCAAAGGAGATGTTTTGAATTCGCTTGGAAGCGAACAAACGCGTTTGGCTACTAAATTTAAATACGAAAAAGACGGAAAAGCATTTGTAAACAAAGCCGTGCGCGTGATCAGATTGTTTGTCAAAGCAGATGAATCTCCGGATGACGTGGAAGGTTTAAAAGACTAAAAATAGGAAATGAGCTCGTTGAAAAGCGGGCTTTTTTTATCCGTTGCTTCTCCGGCGCATTATTTTCGGGCCGTACCAAAGCCAAAAACCCGTGATGGTAAACAACAAAAGAGCCAATCCCATGATACTTGTGTACACCAATTTAAAATATTCGCCTTTCGTGTTAAAATAATAATCGAGAATAGAACCGTCGTGTATGTTTTCGATAAAATCCGACCTTCTTCGTTCGATGTGTAAAACTTTTCCCGTCGCACCATCCAGTTGGATTCCCCAAAAATGGTCAATGAACACAAACTTAACCATGCCTTTGTCTTTTCGGATGTCAATTCTTTCCAATTCCAGCGATAAATCTTCTGAAACCGATTCGTGAAGCGTTTGACAAGCAATCGTGTGCAAGCTGTCAATCGGTAACCAATCTTTTAAATCGGTGGAAGTTCCGGTATAAGATTTCGGGAGGATGGTTCCGTTACTGTGCTTTTTCCAACCCAGCAAAAGTCCTGTAACCGAAACAAAAAAGAAAAACACAAAAAGCAGGGCTCCCGTTGTTCGGTGTACTTTTCGGAAAGTCCGTATGAGTTTTGCCTGATTTTTTCTTCTATTTTTTTCCATCTTAATTTATTCCAGATTATCCAAAAAATTAAACCCAAATGTACAAAACAAAGCTAGTACCTCAACTCTAAAACCTCGCCTGAATCTGCACATTTCCGGTATGGATGGTTTTATTTTCCTCCGTTTTCCGACCATCGTAGCTGATGTTTACGCTTAAAAAAGAATTCAATTGTCGCTGCACCATCAACTGCCAGACGAAATTATTTCCCGGTTTCAGTCCTTCCATCATCTGATTTCCAACTACAGATTGTGCATTTCCGGCAAAATCATTTTTGATGTAATTAAACGTTGCCAAAAGTGAAGATTTCGCCCCATCGTTCCATTGAATTTCCGCTCCCATATTGGACTGATTGAGTTTTTCCAATCCGGTTCGGTTGGTTTTATTTTGATAGGTATAATTTACCGCTGCGCTGAATTTACTTTCGATCTGATACGAAATCTGCGGTTTCACTCGCCAGGATTCGATGGTAAAACGACGACTCTCAAATAAATCGGAATTGCTGACCGTACGTATATTTTCTCCTTCGGTCAGAAAATAAAAATTCTCCCAAGGTTTGTATTTTGCATTGAGCAAATGGCTTTTCGTATCACGTGATTCCGCTCCGGTAAAAACAAAACTTTGGGTTTCCTGCTGCGAATAGGTATAACTCGACGACCATTTGTACTGTCCACCCTGATTAAAGTTCAGACTGCTACGCAAACTTTGCATTTTACTCAGCATATTTTCCGAACTCACAAACGGATTCCATTCCAGCGTTCTTCCTTCTTTTAGCAAAGAATTATTGGCTTGCAAAGAACCTTGAAGCATCCATCTCGCCAGAAATTTATTTTCTGAATTTAATAGTTCTTTGGGTTTTAAGCGAACTGATAAATTGAAATTATTTTTATTGGTTTTGACGTATTCGATCGTATTGGTAAAAACACGTACATAATTGGCTTCATCCTGATATTCAGCTATTTCAAACTCATCAATTTGTTCAATCCCATCGCCGTTATAATCCGTCCATTTATAAATTCCGGTTCCATCCGTCACTTTCACATATTCAAATTCACGCTGCGGTTCGACTCCGCTTCCCAATTCGTAAAAAGCATTGACCACCATTCCGCCACGCAGGAAACTGCGGTACCAACGGATGTTTCCGGTAATATAATCCTCTTTCGGATGATCTTCAAACACATAATTTACAGAACGATAATGTGCCGTCATTTCCAAACGTTGATTTTGTTTATTGATCAATTTCGATTGTAAAATCCAACCGTTTGATTTCGTCAAACGTTGCATCTCTCCTAAACGGACTGAATCATCACGGCGATTATAATACGTCAACTGTGCATGAATTTTTGCCGTATCGCC
>CALLXZ010000557.1 GCA_937875605.1 uncultured Moheibacter sp. | reverse complement strand
AAAGCATCATCGTTCCAATTCTGTTTTCCGTTATTCTTTCCGTTTTACTTCTGCCTCTTTGCGAGCGTTTGGAAAAATGGGGAATGGGTAGAGCAGCTGCTTCTATCGTGGCACTTTTTGTAGCCATACTTTTTGTATTGGGGCTTGGTTATTTAATCGTTTCCCAGACTATCAACATCGGGCAAGACGCTTCGGATATCGTGAATAAAATAAAATCGCTGGTCATGCGGATGCTGGATTGGGCATCCGATAAGTTTGGAATGTCACAAAGCGAATTGATAGCGCGAGCTGAGTCAGAATTGGGCAACAGTGCTTCCAACATAGGAAGTTATATTTCGACCGCATTAAATTCACTCGGAAGTTCGCTTTCTTCGGGAATTCTGGTGCCAATTATGATTTTCTTCTTTTTGTATTACCGCGAATTTTTCAAAGAATTTTTCTTTCGTGTTTTTTCCAATTCGCCCAGAAAAGAGATTGAAAATGTATTGAGTAAAATCTACGATGTATTGCGTAATTATTTAGTCGGATTGATTACCGTAATGGGAATCGTCGCTATTTTAAATACAGTCGGACTGTGGATTTTGGGTATTGAGTATGCCTGGTTTTTTGGAATTCTAGCAGCGATGCTGACCATTTTTCCCTACATCGGAATATTCATCGGTTCCCTCATTCCTGCTTTGTTTGCACTCGCCACCAAAGATAGTGCATGGTATGCAGCCGGCGTTGTGCTATGGTTTCAAGCTGTTCAGACATTGGAAGGAAACTTCATCACGCCCAAAATCGTAGGAGGAAAAGCCAGTTTAAATCCGTTGGTTTCGCTTTTATCTTTCTTCTTAGGCGGAATGCTATTCGGAATTTCCGGGATGATTTTAGCACTGCCGATGCTGGCAATGCTAAAAGTTATTTTTGATGCCATTCCGGAAACAAAAGCCTATGGATTTCTTTTGAGCGAACCCGATGATTCCTTTATTCTGACCGAAAAACAACAGCGGAAAAAACAGCGAAAAGCAAAAAAAGAGGAAAAGGAAAAGGAGTGATATACCGGACTATGCTAACTTCACAAATGATTTTGTTTACTTTTGAGTTGTGAAAAAAGTCTTTCAAACGCTCAAAAAATTATCGTTCAGCTTATCATGGAAAATGGTTCGAGCATTGCTTTCCAAACCATTATTATTAGTTCCTACGGTTTGGGCGACAGTTGAATCAATTTTATTTTCCGAATTGAATTTTATGGAATCTCACGGCGGAAGAGGTGTTGCCAATGCTTTCCGGCATGCTGCATGGAACTTGTTGATTGCAAAGAATTGTGCTGTTTTTACTTCAAAAGAAAAAGCCGTTGCCTGGGCCAAATTTATTACCGACCTGCACGAAGAAGTCTTTCCAAATGAACCCTTTGATCATGAAATGGATTTGCATAATAATCATTTAGGCAGGGAGATTTTCATAGAATTAAGCACAAAAAACATCTCCAAAAAAGAGATGATCGCCATATTAAATGAAAAAACAAAAACGGCACGTGGACTTACAGATGAACGCGAATTTGGGAATTATCCCCATGAATTGGTTTATTTTAAAGAAACGTAAATTATAAAAAGGATCGTTTCCATTTGGAAATGGTGTTTCGGCTTATCTTAAAGTGATTAGCTAACTCTACATTGCTCAATTTATATGTTTTTTGATAGGTCAGTATTTCAATTATATCCAACTTACTGTAAGAGCGATATTTTGAATTAACATTTTCTTTTTCAAAGATTAATTTATTTAACTCTAAAATATCCAATGCACTTAACCTTTTCTTAAAAAGTATTTTAGCACAATCATTTTTTTTAGATGGTTGTTTTATGTTTAAAATATCCCAATAAATTTGTTTATAATTGGGTCTTAATCTGTGTGTTTGCTGATCCATTTGTAAAGCGTTGTTTTAGGGATTGAATATCTTTCAATCGTTTCTTTTTTAGTCATTTTTCCCGATTCAATTTGTTCCAGGATAAAATGTATGATTTCCTTTGTGTAAATGTTCTTTCTGAATCTGGGAAGAACGGATTTTTTATTTTCAGTTTTTTCTGCATTTGTATAAACCGCTGATGCAGGCGCATATAAAATCAAATGCTGTGTGTAAATTCTGAAAAAATCATATTCTAACAATTTGCACCATTTCAAAAGAATTTCTGAATCTATGCTTTGAGATTCATACATTTTCAGAACTTCATCTTCACTACAATTTAAAAAGTTACAGATGCGGGATAGCTCTATCCCGCATTCTGCAACTCGTTGGTTGATTAAAGTACCTATATGTATTTCTTTGAAATTCATTTCAGAACTTTATTTCCAGTAATTCCAAACACTACCGTCAAATACAGCAAGTGATTTACTTACAGTATCATAACATATCATTCCCGGA
>CALLXZ010000556.1 GCA_937875605.1 uncultured Moheibacter sp. | reverse complement strand
ATTCAGGATAGAGCAGATAAAGCAACCCAAGAATTAGCAAGAATTTACGGCGAGCCGGAATTATTAAGAGAATACGGACGTAGAAACACGACTACTTTGGCGATTGCTCCGACGACTTCATCTTCTGCGATTTTAGGTCAGACTTCTCCCGGAATTGAGCCATTTGCTTCTAATTATTACAAAGCAGGTTTGTCGAAAGGAAACTTTATGCGTAAGAATAAATACTTAGCAAAATTACTTCAGGAAAAAGGAATGGACAATGAAGATACTTGGCGAAGCATCATGTTGAACCAAGGAAGTGTGCAGCAATTGGAAGGATTAAGCGATCATGAAAAAGCAGTCTTCAGAACCTTCCGTGAAATCAGTCAATTGGAAATTATCCAGCAAGCAGCTATCCGTCAGAAATATGTAGATCAGGCTCAGAGTTTGAATTTGAACATTCCGGCAGAATTACCGATTAAAGATGTAAATAATTTGATGATCGAAGCATGGAAATTAGGAGTGAAAACCCTTTATTATCAGCGTAGCCAAAGCGTTTCGAAAGAAATGGTAACCAATTTGGTTTCCTGCAGCAGTTGCGAATCATAATA
The DNA here is from genome assembly GCA_937875605.1 of uncultured Moheibacter sp. Taxonomy (GTDB): domain Bacteria; phylum Bacteroidota; class Bacteroidia; order Flavobacteriales; family Weeksellaceae; genus Moheibacter. Next base: position 5,146 of record CALLXZ010000556.1, on the reverse strand, counting down.
TACTATTTAATATATACAAAAGCCGTAATTCTGAAGAATTACGGCTTTATTTTTTACGCTAATTAAGGTTGGAATAATTTTTGAGGTGGTAACAAGGGGGTAAATTGGAAAAATTTTTCTGATGAATAAATTTTATGTAATAATTTTTTTAATTTCAATCTGCTCATGTAATACCTTGAATCAGGAAAGTGTGTTGTATCCTAATTCCATGAGTTTGGTGGAAAGTACGCCTTTGGTAAATGATTATGGCAAAACCATTTTGGAGCGATTTGATGCTCCGTTGGGATATAGCCGTGTTGCCGTTTCTAATAATACGTTTGCGAATTATTTGCGTACACTTGACCTGAAACCCGAAGGTTCCCTAGTGCAATTTTACAATGGGAAGTCAAAGCCTAATAATAATATTTATGTTTCGGTAGTGGATATGCCGATTTCTGATAAAAACGTACAGACTTCTTCTGATTCGGTGATGCGTTTGATTTCCGAATTCCTTTTCCAGCAAGAGCAATACGATAAAATAGCTTTTCATTCTGGAAAAGAGAAATTGAGTTTTGCCGATTTTTCTAAAGGAGATTTTTCGCGTGCGAAATTTGATGAATACATGGATTTCGTGATGGAAAAAGTTTCTACTCCAAGTTTTTGTGCCGATTTAAAATCTGTCAAATTAAACGAAATTAAAATCGGAGATATCTTTGTTCAAAATACGATGCCGAACGGTCATGCGGTGATCGTGGTAGATTTAGTCGAAAATATAAAGGGGGAAAAATTATTTTTATTGGCGCAAGGATTTCAACCAGCGCAAGAAATCCAAATCATAGTCAACCCTGGTCACGAAGACATCAGTCCGTGGTATCAATTAAAAGAAGGGGAAATGCTTACGCCGGAATGGCGTTTTATGACCTCCGATCTCATGCGATTTAAATTTTTACAAAATTAAAATCCAATTCTTCCCAATTTATTTCAGTAAATTTGGAGTAAAATTTGATCGAAATGAAAAATTTACTTTTTTGTTTTGGGTTTTTGCTTTTTGCAATTTCCTGTAGCAATTCACAAGCAACTTCAAATGATAATTCAAAAATGAACGATTTCGAAGTTTTATATAAGTCTGAATATGGAGGATCGGGAGAAGAAAAAACGGAAGTATTCACAGATCAGGAAAGTTTTACCAAAATGTGGAATGGATCTATCAATCTTTATTCCGGTTCCACAGATGTTCCACGTATAGATTTTTCAAAAAAAATGGTTGTTTCCCAGCATTTTCAAAGCCGAAATAGTGGAGGAGCAGAATATCAAATAAAAAGTGTAAAACAATCAGGAAATAAAACCGAAGTTTGGTATTCAGCTATCGGGCCAGAGGAAATGGCAACTATGGCGATTACCGCTCCGATGATTATAGTGGTCGTCAATAAAACAGACGACCCCATTGTGGAATTTAAAATTCAGAAATAACGCACTAAGATAACACACAAGGACATGCAAAAGATTTATTTGGATAATGCTGCTACCACGCCTATGCACGAGGAGGTGATAGAAGAAATGTCGGACTGTATGAGAAGAATTTATGGAAATCCTTCTTCTACCCACGTTTTTGGAAGAGAGGCTAAAGCGAAAATGGAACTTTCAAGAAAAAAAATTGCTGATGCGTTAAATGTTTTGCCTTCTGAAATTGTTTTCACTTCTTGTGGTACGGAATCGAATAATCTGATCATCCGTTCGTCGGTTGATCATTTAGGAGTAACACGAATTATCACTTCGAATTTGGAACATAAATGTGTGAAAGAAACCTCACATGAAATGGCCGAATGGAGAAACGTAGAATTAGTAAAGGTTAAGACTGACACAAACGGTTCTGTGGATTATGAGGATTTAGAAGAAAAATTAAAATCATCCGATAAAAAGACATTGGTGACTTTAATGCACGCCAATAATGAAATAGGGAATTTACTGGATGTAGAGAGAGTACAGAGAATTTGCGAAGAAACCGGTGCCTTATTTCACACGGACACGGTGCAAACATTGGGACACTATCCGATGAATTTAGCTAAATTGAAAGTAGATTTTGCTTCTTGCAGCGCGCATAAATTACACGGTCCAAAAGGGATTGGATTTGCGTACGTGAAAAAATCAACGGGACTTCGACCTCAAATAACAGGAGGTGGGCAGGAGCGCGGACTTCGCTCTGGAACTGAAAATGTATATGGCGTAGTAGGTTTGGCGAAAGCATTTGAAATGGCAATTCAAGATTTGGATAAACATAAAAATCATATAGAAAATCTGAAAAAATATACGATTCAAAAATTACAGGAAAGTATTTCAGGCATTGAATTTAATGGACTTTCTGCTGATTTGGATCATAGTCTTTATACTGTTTTGAACGTACGTCTTCCCTTTAAAGATGCTTTGATAGGATTTGAATTGGAACTAAAAGGAATTGCAGTTTCACAAGGAAGTGCTTGCAGTTCAGGAGCTTCCAAAGTTTCTGCTGTAATTGAATCGATTCTTTCACCGGAAGAAATTGAAACTACAACACCTGTTCGGATTTCGTTTAGCTGTTACAATACCAAAGAGGAAATTGATGCTTTGGCAGATGTCTTGACAAAAATTAGTGAAAAGCATTTGGTAGCGCACTGATGAATTACCTCGACTGGTTTTTCATTTTCATTTTGGGTTCCGGCATGGTTTGGGGTTACCAAAAAGGATTCATAAAAGCAATTTTAGGATTTTTAGGAATTGGTTTAGCCATTTGGATTGGATTTAAGTTTTCTGCCATCACCGAAAGTTTTGTAGCAGATGTAGAAGCTATTCCGGTCGAATTGGTTTCCATCGTTTCCGTCATCGTAACCATCGTTTTGATTTATTTTGCGGTAAAAATCATTGCAAAAATCCTTCACAGCATCACGCATACCATTGGGTTAGGGATTTTTAACCGTTTGGGTGGCGTTTTATTTGGTCTTTTGCTAAATGCGGTTATGCTGAGTTCGCTAGTGTATTATGTTTTACCTCTTTTGGGTGCATTAATTGATCCAGAAATCATTTCGCAGAGCAAAATTCTACCGCATTTGAAAGAAATAATCGAATTGTTTAAATTGAATTTCCACTTGTTTGCCGATTTGAGTAATTCGATGAATGAACCCAATTAATTTTATCCAATATTCAATTTCAATTAAATTAGAACCATGAGAAATTATTTTTCAGGTATCAATTATTTTTTCAGAAATAGTATATTTGGGACACAATAAAACAAACAGACATGGATTTTCAATTTTCAGAAGAACAATTAATGATACGCCAGGCGGCGAGAGATTTTGCGCAAAACGAATTATTACCGGGTGTCATCGAACGTGATGAACATCAAAAATTCCCAACCGAACAAATTAAGAAAATGGGAGAGTTGGGGTTTCTCGGGATGATGGTCGATCCGAAATACGGCGGAGCCGGACTGGATACCATTTCGTATGTATTGGCTATGGAAGAAATTTCCAAAGTAGATGCTTCGGCTTCGGTCGTTATGTCGGTCAATAATTCATTGGTTTGCTGGGGATTGGAGAAATTTGGTTCAGAGGAACAAAAACAAAAATATCTTACTAAACTGGCTACCGGAGAAGTAATCGGTGCATTTTGTTTATCAGAGCCGGAAGCCGGTTCTGATGCGACTTCTCAAAGAACAACAGCTGAAGATAAAGGGGATCATTATCTTTTAAACGGAACTAAAAACTGGATTACCAATGGTAGTACAGCTTCGGTGTATTTGGTGATGGCGCAGACTGATGTGGCAAAAGGACATAAAGGGATTAACTGTTTAATCGTCGAAAAAGGAGCGGAAGGATTTCAAATCGGACCTAAAGAAAATAAATTAGGAATTCGTGGATCTGATACCCATTCGTTGATGTTCACCGACGTGAAGGTTCCAAAAGAAAACCGAATCGGTGAAGATGGTTTTGGATTTACATTTGCGATGAAAACCTTATCCGGAGGGCGAATCGGAATTGCTTCTCAGGCATTGGGAATTGCAAGTGGGGCTTACGAACTGGCACTAAAATACTCAAAAGAAAGAAAGGCATTTGGAAAAGAAATTTCCAATCATCAGGCAATTGCGTTTAAATTAGCTGATATGGCGACTAATATAGATGCGGCAAGATATTTATGTTTGCATGCAGCATGGTTAAAAGACCAAAAAGAAAACTTCGACAAAGAAGGAGCCATGGCAAAATTATTTGCTTCCAAAACAGCGATGGATGTAACGGTAGAAGCGGTTCAGATTCATGGTGGATATGGTTTTGTGAAAGAATACCATGTGGAGCGTTTGATGCGTGATGCGAAAATTACACAGATCTACGAAGGAACTTCTGAAATTCAGAAAATCGTGATTTCACGTTCGGTTTTGAAAGACTAAATGTAGACGTAAGACATAAAAAAATCCTGTCAAGTTTCTGAAACCTGAGAGGATTTTTATTTTAGATCAACTCAAATTGTTTAAAATGATGCGTGAAATGCTTGGTATGGAAAATTTTCCATTCGTCATAATTTAGCATTCCTAATGCCGGATGCATGGTCATTTCATTTGGATTATTTTGAAAAAAATCATCAAAAATTTTTACTTCATGTTTCAATTTGGAAATGGTTTTTTCCAGATTTTCATACCGAAGTTCCGGCAAAGTATTTTCTTCTTGTCCCGGAACACGAATTCCTTGCGGAAACTCCATGTCAGTATAAATCAAACCTTGTTTCCATTTGGCAGCGGTTTCTTCGCTTCTCATAAGTTGTCCTTTCAGACCACCATTGGATAATTTGACCAAAAGAATCAAATGCTCTACCATATGCTGAGGCGTCATGATTCCAAATACGGCTTGTTTTTCCGGTGATAAATTCTTCAGGGAATTGTTAAGTTTGTTTTCATTCAGAATAGTATACATATCTATAAAATTAACTTCATGAATGTACAAATAAAGCTGTAATTTAATGCCAAAATTCGGAAAATGTTTGAAGAATTAAAACAATATTTCAAAGAGAAGTCGGTAGAAGTTTCTTCCGAAATGGAAAAATTGATGGAGGAGGAATTAAAACGGAAAAAAGCAGAGAAAAATGAGTTGTTGCTTCGTCCGGGTGAAAATTGTAACCATACATTTTTTGTAGCAAAAGGACTTTT
>CALLXZ010000555.1 GCA_937875605.1 uncultured Moheibacter sp. | reverse complement strand
CAAGCCAACGGTCATCAGGATTTGGGATTGAGGGTTTATTTGGGTGCAAAAAATCAGGTTGGTCAAGATGGAGAAAATTACCCGAGACAAACGATTTTCTTTGTGCCTACCACCTTAGATACTTCAGGTGCTGCGCCTGACAACAAAAATTTATTGGGTGCAGCAAGGTTAAATTACGGTCATTCCGGAATTCCTGATTCGAGAGATTCTGACATTGGAATTAATTAAAATTTCCCAAAATTGAATGCGTTAAAGAATGCAGATTTTATCTAACATATTTTTACTTGTACAGATTTTTGCTTGTATTGCTGCCCTGTTTTTTTGGAAGCAATACAAGCATACTCCTTTGTGGATTTTTTTACCCTACCTAATTTACACCGTTTTAAATGAATTAACAGCAACAGTCATGGTTTGGAATGAAGTCAAAAACGTAAGGATTTTATACAATGTTTATTGTGTCGTTTCATTCGGTGTTTATCTTTATTTTTTTGATCAATTAATCAAACTGAAATTTTGGAAATGGCTGATTTTGCTAGGATTTGTAATCGTAATTTTAACTGATATTTTTCAGCGCGATGTGACGAGTCAATTGATAAAAAATTCATTGTTATTTTTAGCAATTCTATTATTCATTTTTTCGTTGATTTATTTCATTAAATTATTGAATAGCAAAGAAGTAATTCATTATCAGAAGATTCCTGAGTTTTGGATTATTTTTGGAATTTTAGTGTTTCACATCGCATTCATTCCACTTTCTCTGGTCAGCGGAAGCGGTTATAACATACAATTGTCATACAGCATCGTCATTTTGATTTTAAATTATTTAATGTACAGTTGTTACATATACGGATTTTATGTTGCAGGAAAACGATAAAATAATACTCGTCGTATTTGGCATTATATTGCTGGTTTCCATTTCGATGGTACTTCTGTTTATCATTTTCAATAACCGAAAAAATAAATTAATTCAACAGCAAACCGAAGAAAAGAAAAAATTCGAAACCGAATTAGCCGAAACTCAAATTGAAATCCGCGAAGAAACACTTCGAAATATTAGTTGGGAATTACATGACAATATTGGTCAATTGCTGACTTTAGCCAAAATTCAACTACAAAATTCTCAAAACGATTCAGAGAAAATCAACGAATCCGTTTCTATTTTGGGTGATGCGTTGCGCGAATTGCGTGCTTTGTCAAAATCTATCAATCCGGAAAGTCTGAAAAACATGAGTCTTCTGGAAGCGATTAACAATGAAATTGAACGTTTTGACAGGATGAATTTCATCAAATCTGAATTTGAAATTACGGGAACGCCCTTTGAAATTCCACAAAAAGAAGAAATAATAATTTTCCGAATTCTGCAGGAATCTTTTGCAAACACCATCCGACATTCACGTGCTACAGAATTGAATGTGAATATTATATATAAAAATGATGAATTGGAAATTCATACCAAAGATAACGGAATCGGATTTGACCAAACCAATGATTTCAAAGGAATTGGACTCCGCAACATGAAAACAAGGGCTGAATTAATCGGGGCCAAACTCATTTTGAATTCAAACAAAGAAAAAGGAACAGAACTCATTATTCAAAAGTCTTATAAATAATTAAATGAAATATAAAGTAGCGATAGTCGACGACCATACCTTGCTCTCACAAGCCATCGGAAATTTGATTGATGGATTTGATGATTTTGAGGTTGATGGAATTTTCAAAAACGGACAAGAGTTAATTAATTCTTTGAAAAACAACAAAATACAGCCAAAAATCATTTTGATGGACGTAAATATGCCCGTTCTGAACGGAATCGAAACCACGAAAATTCTCACAAAAGAATTTCCTTCTATTTTGGTTTTGGCACTTTCGGTAGAAGAAGAAGAAAACACAATCATCCAAATGCTGAAATCAGGCGCGAAAGGCTATTTAAGTAAGGATATCCAAAAAGATATATTGCATTTAGCTTTATCCACCACGCTGAATCAAGGATTTTTCCACACCCAAAATGTTACCGACGCTTTGCTCGGAAGTCTCAAAAAGAAAAACGAACTCGACGAACTGAAAGAGCGCGAAATCGAATTTATCCAATTGGCTTGCAGCGATTTGACTTACAGAGAAATCGCAGACAAAATGTGCCTGAGCCCTAAAACCATTGACAACTACCGTGATGCTGTTTTCGCTAAATTAAACATAAAAAACAGAGTCGGGTTGGTTCTGTTCGCCATAAAATCAGGAATTTACAACATTTAAAAACCAAAGAAAATCCATTTAATTCTTAAAGAAAACTCATCACAAAAACCGTTTCACCGGGTTTACTTTTAAAGGTTAAATAGCCACTGTGAGCCTCCATGATATTTTTTGAAAGTGAAAGCCCGATTCCGGCTCCGTTCTGACGCGTCGTAAAAAACGGAATGAAAACTTTGTCGCGGATTTCCTTGTCAATTCCTTTTCCGTTGTCTTTTATTTCCACAAATGTCCGATGACTATGACGGTAAATCTTTAGCTGAATTTCCCGATCTGTTTCCCGTTCCTGCAGAGCATAAATACTATTTGTCAAAAGATTGATGATCACTCTTTCCGTCAAAACCTGATCAATCAAACTGAAAATCTCCTCTTTTTCTGACCAAAATTCAACTTGAATCTTGTTTTCCTGCAAAAGTGGCTTCATGATTTCCAAACAACTTTTTACGATAGACACCAAATCGGCTTTTTCTTTTTTGGGGCGTGGAAAATTTGTCAGTTGCCTATAATTATCTACAAATTCCAACATATGGATGGTTTTTTTCTGAATCGTTTCCAAACTTTCCCTGAAATCTTTTTTATCGTCGGCGTCCCAGGTTTCTTGTTCAGCAAAATACTGAAGACTATTTACCAGCGAATTAATCGGCGTCAGCGTATTCATCATTTCGTGTGAAATTACTTTCATCAGATCATACCACGCCTGTTTCTCCTTTTTTTCTATGATGGATTGAACCGAATCCAGGGAAACTGTAAAATACTCGTAATTATAGGTTTTGATTTTGGATGTTTTAAGCGAATAGGTTTGATTTTCCTGATTGTCAATGGAAATTTCCATTGTTTGCTGTACTTCCCGAAACCCGATTTCGTTAAGCCTGGTCACAAATTCCGGAAGGTTTTTTATCAAATTTTTCCATGAAGTATAAACGGGCATCTGAAAGATTTGTGCAAATGATTCGTTCATTAAAAAAATCGTCCAGTCTTCATCTTCTGATTTTCTCAAAATCAAAATTCCGGTAGAAATACTGTTCAGTAAATTACTATAGATCAACTGAATGGATTGTTGTTCGAAATGCGATTTCTTTTGTTTTTCGTACAAATCAGAAAGCGTACGGAAAACATCATTTTTATGCGAAGAAGGGGCTTTGAGCGAGAAATCATCGTTGAGCATGGCAGACAATGTTTTATGAACATCCGTAAACGGTTTGATCAAAAAATTATAAAATTCAACTCCTAAAATTAATACGAGCACGAATAGAAATCCGGCCGAAAAAATGAATTCTTTGAAAGCCAAATACAAACAGCCCACCAAAAGCGAACAAATCAAAATGATCCGTATAACAATCTTTAAACCAATCCATTTTCCCATTACGACAAATCAAATTTTTCGATTCTACGGTACAAAGCAGCTCTTGTAATCCCTAGATCATCAGCCGCTTTACTGATATTTCCATGATGTCTATGCAACGCTTTCCGGATCATTTCCCTTTCCATTTCTTCCAACGTTAAATTAGTCGTCAATTCATTGGAAAGATCAATCGGTGAAAAATGCAGGTCATAATTGTCAATTTCTGTTTTGTCCGCTAAAATTACCGCACGTTCCAGTACATTTTCCATTTCGCGGATATTTCCCGGCCAACTGTACTGCTGAATTTCTTTTCGAACATTTTCAGAAAAATACAAATCCTGTTTTCGGTATTTGTTTTTAAATTTTTCTAATAAATATTCCGCCAACGGAAAAACATCTTCTTTTCGTTCCCGTAAAGGTGGAAGCGTGATTTCCATCGTATTGATTCGGAACAGCAAATCCTGACGGAAATCCCCTTCCTTTACCATTTTATAAATCGGCGCATTAGTCGCACAAATCACTCTGACATTTATTTTCCGTTCTTTACTTTCCCCTAACCTTGTTATTTTTTGACTCTGTAACACTGTCAATAATTTGGCTTGAAGGGGTAGCGATAAATTCCCTATTTCATCCAGAAAAATTGTTCCGCCATCAGCGAGTTCAAATCTTCCCGCAGTGTCTTTTTCCGCTCCCGTAAATGCGCCTTTTGAATAACCAAATAATTCGCTTTCAAATAAATTTTCGTTGATCGAACCCAAATCCACATGCACAAAAGGATTATTCCTCCGTTCAGATTTCATAAAAATTTCCTGTGCCATGATGTACTTTCCGGTTCCGTTTTCACCCAAAATCAAAACAGTAGCATCGGTGGCGGCTACTTTTCGGGCAAGGTTTAACGCATTTGCCATGGAAGAAGATTTTCCTTCAAAATAAGAAATCGTATTAGGCTCTGATAATTTCTCCAATTGGTCCACTTTCTTATTTTTTCGCGCTAAATCCACAGCAGCATTAACTGAAGCATAAAGTTTATCATTGTTCCAGGGCTTCAGCACGAAATCAAATGCACCTCGCTTCAGACTTTCTACCGCCAGAGCCACGTCTCCAAATCCCGTCATGAGAATCACAACCGTGTTGGGTGAAACTTCCTGCAGATAATCCAGCCAATACAACCCTTCCTTTCCATCTTCATATCCTTTCCGGTAATTCATATCCAACAAAACCGCATCCAATTCATTTTCCTGAATGATTGTTTTGATTTTCTGAGGAGAGTCTGAAGTGAGAACATGAGAAAAAAACCGTTTCAACCAAACTTTAGCCGAAAACAAAATATCTGCATCATCATCTACAATCAATATTGTGGCTTCTTTCTTTCGCATTTTTTAAACTTAACTGTTCGATTTTGTTCAATTAGTGTCCGTTTTCGGACGGTTATGATTTCTAACTAATTCTGTATTATCTAATTTTCAGTCTTTTACAAATCCATAAATGCTTGGCATATTTTTCCATGTATCTAATTGAAAAATAAGTTATTAATGGACACGAAAGTTCAAAATAAAAAATCGAAATACAAAATAATAATTTTTACGGCTGTTTCGGTTTTAATTCTGATCGGATTATTAAGTTCTTCTCTTTTGAAGAAAAAATCCTTGAATGTAGAAACCTCCAGACTTTCCATACGCGAAGTAAAAAACGGAAAGTTTGATGACATCGTTATTTTAAACGGAAAAATCGAACCTTTAAATTCTGTCCTGATAAATGTTGTGGAAGGCGGTGCGGTTCAGGAAGTTTTTGTAGAAGATGGCTCGATGGTTAAAGAAGGTGAACCGCTGATGCGTATTTTCAACCCCAACACGGAATTGAGTTACTTGCAACAGGAAACGGCAATTATTGAACAAATCAACAACCTGAAAAACCTGAAAATCAGTTTGACCAATCAAGAATTGGAACTGGAAAAAGAAATGATCCTGATTCAACATGATTATATAGATGCGGAACAACTTCATACCTTAAATAAAGGTCTTTATGCTTCCGAAATTATTCCAGAAAAAGATTACAATAAATCGTTGGAAAATTTACGCTATCAAAATAAACGAAAAGAAGTAATTCAAACTAGCGTGAGCAAAGAAAAACAAGCAAGAGCCGTACAAATCAAATCCATAAACGAGGCATTGGCAAAAATGGAAAGAAACCTCGACATCCTTCGAAATAACAAACAAAATTTTCTTGTTCTTGCATCAGCTACAGGAAGAATTTCCTCCTTTGACCCTACGCTGGGTCAGCACATCAACGCAGGAGAAAGTGTCGGGAAAATCGACATCATGGACGGATACAAACTAACGGCGAAAGTTGATGAATACTACATTTCCCGACTTCAGCCGGCGCACAGCGGAACGATTGAATTTGAAGGAAAAACCTATGACGTGATGATTTCCAAAATTTTACCGGAAGTAAAAGACGGACAGTTTCAGGTGGATTTGGTTTTCAAAAACACATTTCCTGAAAACCTGAAAATGGGAATGTCGTTCAGCATTAAATTATTTCTTTCGGAAACCACGGAAAGCTTATTGATTCCCAAAGGAGCCTTTTATCAGGAAACGGCAGGAAAATGGATTTTTGTGCTGAGCGGAGAGAAAAAAGCGGTTCGTAGAAACATTCAGTTAGGAAGAGAAAACCCTGTTTATTATGAGGTTACTGACGGTTTGAATCCCGGAGACAAAGTGATCACTTCTTCTTATCAGGATTATAAAAATGTAGAAGTTTTAAATTTAAATTAATCATATAAAAATCAAAATTATAACATTATCAATTCCATTTTCCAAACAAAACCTCACAGGTTTCAGGATTTGTGAGGTTTTTAATAACAACGATAAAATTACATTACAATGATAAAAACAGAAAAATTAAACAAAGTGTACAGAACCGAAGAAGTCGAAACTACGGCGCTGAACAACGTCAATCTGCATATTCAAAAAGGGGAATTTGTTACTATCATGGGACCTTCCGGTTGTGGAAAGTCTACTTTACTGAACATTTTGGGTTTGCTGGACGATGTTTCTTCAGGAAGCTATTTGTTTGACGGACAGGAAATGGCAAAGCTGAAAGAAAACGGTCGTTCCAAAGTTCGTAAACAAAACATCGGTTTCATCTTTCAGAATTTCAATTTGATCGACGAATTAAATGTTTTTGAAAACATAGAACTTCCTTTAATTTATAATGGAATAGGTTCGTCCGACCGAAAGAAAAAGGTAAATGAAATTCTGGAAAGAATGAACATTTCGCACCGTTCCAAACATTTTCCGCAACAACTTTCCGGAGGGCAACAACAACGTGTTGCTGTGGCAAGAGCTTTGGTTACCGAACCCAAATTAATCCTGGCCGATGAGCCGACCGGAAACCTCGACAGCCGAAACGGAAATGAAGTAATGGAATTACTCACAGATCTTCATGCAAAAGGAGCCACCATCGTGATGGTGACACACTCCGCTTATGATGCTTCCTTTTCACAAAGAACCATCGAACTGAAAGACGGGCAAGTCATTGCGGAACACTCCAATAAAAAAGAAGTGAGTATAGGATAATACAAATCTGGAAATTCGATAAACGAAATTATTATGATCAACAACTGGATAAAAATAGCATTCCGAAATTTTACCAAAAACAAGCTGGCAACATTCATAAACATATTTGGGTTGACGTTAGGTTTACTCGGACTTGTGCTGACTTTGCTTTACTGGAACGACCAAAACAGCTATGACAATTGGAATCCCAATAAAGAGCAAGTATTTACTTTAGCGCATGGTTATGGAAAAGATGTTTGGGGAACGAGTTTTCCACACGTTCAGAAAGCCAAAGAAACTATTTCGGAAATAGAAGATTATTTGGTTTTGAATAGTAATTATTGGAGCGAAAATTTTACCGTTGGAGATCAAACGATTTATCAGGGGAAATTGGTAAATGCTACGTCGAATTTCTTTCAGTATTTTCCATTTGAATTTATTGATGGAAGTCCAGAAAATGCCATCAGTGCTAAAAATTATGTGGCGATATCCGATGAGGTTGCACAAAAGTTATTCGGCGAAACAAACGTAGTCGGAAAAACCGTTAAAATTAACAAAGGAGAATACATCGTAAATGGGGTTTATCTGCTGAATGAGAAATCGACACTCATGCCACAGGTTGTGCTGCCCTTCCCCGGTGAATTGGATAATGGCTTTAACAACTTCAACTATTTTGCATTTATCCGTTTGAAACAAGGAACTGATCTGAATGCAGTCAAGGAGAAATACAACAAAAATGTCTTGGACTATCGTCTGGAAATGGATTTAAAAGGAAGCGGATTAACGCTTGAAGAGTACAAAGACAAAAACGGCGTGATGTTTCCGGTTTTCATCCCTTTATCTAACGTACATTTTGAATTAAAAATGCCATGGAATCCATTTGAACCTTTTGGAAATCTGCAATTGATTTTTATAATGTTCGGTTTATCCGGTTTGATTTTGATTTTATCCATTGTCAATTTCATCAACCTTACCACCGCAAACGCCATCAAACGAGCCAAAGAAATTGGCGTACGGAAAGCGCTGGGTGCCACCAAATCCAACATTATTAATCAATTTCTAACCGAAACCGCTATCTTAACGCTGTTTGCATTACTCCTTACCTGCGTTTCGGTTGAAATTATTCTTCCCTATTTCAATGAATTCATGAATGTAGAATTGAAACTTGATTCGGGTAAAATGTTCCTCCGCTTATTGGTCATAGCAACTATAATTTCATTGACAGCAGGAATCATTCCGGCAATGTACCTTTCCAATTTCCAAGCTATTTATGTATTAAAAGGCGTTTTTGCCCGAAGCAAAAAAGGAATTTTACTACGAAATGGAATGTTGTTTTTACAATTTACCATTGCTTCGTTTTTCATGATCGGAACCCTGATTGTCTATTTGCAAATTCGATATTTAAACCAACAGGATTTAGGGCTGAACAAAGAACAAATCGTGATTTTAGGAATTGGGTCCAATGAAGGAAATGCTTACGCAAAATATGAGCGAATTAAAAAATATTTAGAAAAACAACGCGGAATCCTAGACGTTAACGCGACACGACCTACTACTTCTCTCGAGGCTAGTGCTTCAAGTACCGGGATGGAATACAAAGATAAAAGTTCAGACGAAGAGGTTATCGCCCAAACAACGGATTTTGACTATCCAAAAATGATGGATATGAAATTACTGAAAGGTCGTTTTCTTTCTTCCCAATATGCTTCCGACACGATAAATAACATTGTCATCAATGAATCTCTGGCAAAAAAACTAGGAATTTATGATGATCCGATTGATAAAAAACTGAAAGGTGGGCAGAAAAAATCTCCTTTAGATTATAATGTGGTAGGAATGGTTCAGGATTACCACATCGGAGATGTTCAGTCTAAAATAAAACCGGCTTTTATGTATCACTGGAAAGCAGGTGAAGAATGGATGCCGCTCTATGCCGTTTCCTATATTCAGGTAAAATTTGATCCGGCTTACACCGAGCAGGTTCTTGAAATATTGGAAAATTATTGGAATGCTGAAGTCACAACCGGCTATCCGTTCACTTACCATTTCATGGACGAAAGCTTTGCAAAATCCTTTGAAACATATACCAAACAACAGCAGATATTTTTCATTCTGACAGGTGTCGTTATTTTCATTGCACTTTTAGGGTTATTTGCGCTTTCCTCTTTGCTGATTGAACAGCGCATGAAAGAGGTTGCTGTCCGTAAAACCTTAGGAGCCTCCTCCAATCGATTGGTTTTCGGACTATCCAAACAGTATCTTTTCATAGGGGCTGCAGCTTCCTTGGTAACCGTTCCACTTGCCTATTTTGCGGTGAGTAAATGGCTGGAAGATTTTGCTTATCGTATTCAAATTCCGTTCTGGCCTTTTATTTTAAGTTTCTCAGGACTTCTGTTGCTTTCATTTTTGGTTGTCAGCATAAAAGCTTGGCGTGCTACTAAAATTGACTTGGTCAAATACCTGAAATACGAATAAACAACTTGGGATTCAGAAATATAAAAATTGATAAAACGAAGACTTCAAACTTCTACAAACCAAACAATTATGATTAACAACTGGATAAAAATAACATTTAGGAACTTTCGTAAAAATGGTTTTTTTACGATTATCAACGTTCTCGGATTGACCATCGGAATGGTAGGGATTATTCTTGTTTCTCTTTATTGGAACGATGAACTTAACTACAACCAATGGAATCCGCATAAAGAAGAAATTTATTCTGTCGCACATCAATTTGACTGGAGCGGAAAACCATCCTATATGTCCATTGCTTCAATTCCGGAAGGCCCTTCTATCAAAGAAACTTTTTCAGAAGTAAAAGACTTTATGGCGTGTGGATGGACGAGAAATGATGTGATAAAAACGGAAAATCATTCGATTTATTTGGAAGGTTATTTACCCGCAACTTCCAATTTTTTCGATTTCTTTCCTTTTGAATTCTTACATGGAAATGCAAAAAATTCTCTTGCTGATCTGCAAAGCATAGTCATTTCGGAAGACTGGATGAATCAATTATATGACGGGAAAAATCCGGTTGGTAAAAAATTAACCATCGGTAAAAATGAATACACGGTAAAAGGGGTTTACCGGATTCCCGGCGTTTCTTCCGTTGCACCAAAAGCGGTGCTTCAGATGGATTGGAATCAAATGATGAAAGACAACGGAAGCAATTGGGCAACGTATCAGACCGGAATTTACCTGAAAGTTAAAAAAGGTACAGATGTCCAAAATTTGGAAAAGAAGATTTATGACCAGATCATCATGAAAAACGCTATAGAACCTTTTGCAAAAAACCAGAATCTTTCCTTAGAAGAATATATAGGTAAATATGGCGGTGCGAAACTAGGCTTGGATCAACTTTCTACCATTCGTTTATTTGGGAAAGCTCCCGGAAGCGGTGGCGCAGAAAAAGGAAATCTGACGATGCTTTATCTACTGACAGGGCTTTCTGTTGTGATCATGATTTTATCTGCGTTCAATTACATCAACCTTACCACGGCTTCATCCATCAAACGCGCAAAAGAAGTCGGAATCCGAAAAACACTCGGAGCGACAAAATCCAAACTGATCATTCAATTTGTATTTGAAAATTTGATTCTTTGTGTGTTTTCATTGTTCCTGGCTCTCGCTTTGTCTGAAATTCTGCTTCCGCATTTCAACGAATACTTCGAAAAGGATTTAAAAATAGACGGAATTAAAATTTATTTGGAATTAATTCTAATCCTGATTATAACTACGATTATTTCAGGTTTGATTCCTGCACTTTATCTCTCGAACTTCCAACCATTGAACGTTTTGAAAGGAAATTTTTCCCGAAGTTCCAAAGGAATCTGGGCTCGAAATAGTATGCTTGGATTGCAATTTGTCGTTTCCTTATTTTTTCTGATTGCCGGAATCATCATTTACTTACAAGTGAGTTATATGTCCGAAAAAGAATTGGGATTCAAAGGAGATCAGCTCGTTGCCATCAATTTTTCCGGTCAAAGCTCCAATCAGAAATACGATTTGATCAAACAGGAATTCAAAAAACTTCCAGGTGTAACGGATGTCAGCAGCGGATTAATGATTCCGGCTTCTTCCAGTTACGTAGGCGGAGCAGTAAAAGACGTGAAAACAGAAAATACAGTAGAGCTGGGACTGGCGGGTGCGATGGATTTTAATTTTCCGGAAATTCTGAATTTAAAAATAAAAGAAGGGCGAACTCTTTCAGAAAAATATGCTTCCGACACGATTTCCAATGTATTGATCAACGAAACACTGGCAAAACGATTGGATTTGAAAAATCCGGTTGGAGCAGAAATTTTCTACGGTCCGGCTGATAAGAATTTTAAAATCGTGGGAGTGGTGAAAGATTATTTCGTAAACGGATTCCAGACCGAAATCGATCCTGTGGTTTATTTTCATTGGAACACGATTCCCTGGACCAAAGATCAAATGAATTATGCCTTAATGAAGATCCAGCCGGAGCAAATGGATAAAGCACTCGCTGAAATCGAGAAAAAATGGATTTCCGAAGTCCAGCCTCAGGGGCATCCTTTCAAATACCATTTTATAGATCAGGAGTTTGCCAATACGTATAAAGAATTTACACGGCAACAGAATTTATTCGGAATTCTGACTATAGTCGCGATTTCCATTGCGCTTTTAGGTTTATTCGGACTGATTTCTTTGGTGGTAGAACAAAGAATGAAAGAAATTTCCATACGAAAAGTTTTGGGAGCTTCGCAGGGAAATTTAGTTCAACTCATCGGAAAAGAATATCTGATAATTGCCTTTGTTTCTTTCTTGATCTGCGTTCCACTTACCTATTACCTGATGCAGAAATGGTTGGAAGAATTTGCTTATCGCATTGAAATTCCGGTTTGGCCGTTTGTTGTCGGACTGATTGTTCTTTTTACTCTTGTATTTGTCATTATAAGCATTCGTGCGATGTATGCGATGAAAACCAATCCTGTGAAATATCTGAAGTATGAGTAAAAAGCCTCACCCAACCCCTATACCTCGGCGCACACGTCCAAAGGAGGGGAGAAAAAGTAACGGACAAAGAAGTAAAAAAATATGAAACAGAAAACAATAGATAATAACATAGTTAAAACTCCCTCCCCTTTGGACTATTTGCGACAGCAAATAAATGGGGTGGGGATAAAAAAATTAATTATAACAATTTGCTTCTTAACTAGCCTGAATCTTTTAAACGCTCAGGAAAAAAGCTGGACGCTTGAACAGTGTATTCAATATGCTTTAAAAAATGATTTGGCACTCAAAGAAGCGGCTCTGAACCAAG
>CALLXZ010000554.1 GCA_937875605.1 uncultured Moheibacter sp. | reverse complement strand
TGAATTATGGGATTCTGTTATAGGAGAGGTACAAAAGGTATATTCTGTCATCCGCTCAGAAAGTCATGAAATCTATGATAGTTCACAAAATAACAAAAAATTCCTGGAAGATTTGGAACAAAACATTACAACCATTTTTGGAAATAGTCAAATTGAAATGCAAACCGAATTTTTATTGGATGCAGATATATCACTTCCCGCTGAAACGAAATTATGTCTTCTCTCCATGATACGAGAAGGAAGCACTAACATCCTAAAATATGCCAAAGGAAAAGGCGCCAGCATACTACTTTACAATGAAAAAAACAAAATCCATCTGAAAATAAAAAACGAAGGATCCCCCAAAAAAAAGTCCATAAAATATGGATTTGGACTCACTCACCTGAAAAAAATGGTGGAAGACATAGGAGGAATTTTTACTGTACAATCAAATGAAAAAGGTTTTGAGATTTCGGCTGAAATTTGAATTTCTTTATTTTATTAAAAGTACTATCTATCTTTTAAATCCTCTTCCGAGTGGGAAGGGGATTTTTCTTTTATAGGATCATCGGAAAGTTTTTCTGTATCAACCTTTGATTTTGGCGAAATCGGAATTTCCGGACTCGGCAAAACCCATGTTTCATCCAGATCCCATAAAACCCTTACGTTGATGTTAGACGGATAGATATAAGCTTTTTCCGGTTGTTTTTTGGTAAAGAAATCACCAGTATCCCAAAATCCATTTTCATTTTCATCCACCAAAATTTTAAAATAATAACTTCCTGAAGGCAGAAAATTAAAATCAAATTCCGAATCGGTCGTATAGATTTCTTCCAGCACTTCATCCTTATCATTTAACAATTGAATCCAAAAAGGTTGAGTGGGTTTATTTTGTAAATTAAGTTTCAAATTTCCGTAATCATTTCGGGTACGGGTTTTTACATCAAACTGTATCGTATCATTTGTTTTTCCAAAGAAATCTGTAAGTGCATTTGGGAGAATTTCCACTTTGTAATTTGAAGCCAATTCAATGGGAAAATCAAGCGTGAAACTGTTTTCATCTTTCGCATCCGGAATAAATTTAGCAGGTAATTCTATGGTGTCTTTCATGACTTTTACGAACTCCGGATCCAAATTCAGAATCGGATAATTGGCCGTAAAACGAACCTTTCGTGTCGGCGCATAATCCAATTTACTCTTCCG
>CALLXZ010000553.1 GCA_937875605.1 uncultured Moheibacter sp. | reverse complement strand
ATGTTTAATTATTTCAAAGGAAATTCGCGTTTAAGTATTTTGGGGTCTTCCAATAATATCAATTCGATCGGATTTTCCATGAATGAAATTTTCGATAACATGGGCAGCAGCCGAAACCGTTCCATCTGGACAAGTGATGACGGTTCGTTTGGAGTAAATGGAATGAATTTCGGCGGTGGAAGCGGAATTACACAGTCGCATTTAGGCGGATTAAGTTATTCGGATTCGTTTGGAAAGGATGTGGAGTTCAACGGTAATTATTTCTATACACAGACTGATTCGGAAAACAATAACTACACGCGTCAGGAAAACCTGCTGCCGGATAATCTTTTCATCACCGAATCGCGCTCCCAAACAAGACGTGAAAGTTACAACCAGAATTTCAATACGAGTTTTGAGGTAAAAATCGATTCGACAAGCACCATTTGGATTGAACCAAAATACACCTACAATAAAACCAAATCTTCCGATCTATTTGACAAATTTACGGTGAACGAATTAGAGGAGAGATTGAACGAGAGTAATGGAAGCACGCTGAATGAAACACTTAGCCAAACCTTTTCAAACAGTATCAGTTATTTTAAATCTTTCCAGAATAAAACTCAGTTGAGTGTGGATATTTCAAATGAAAATAAAAAAAGAAATCAGGACGAATTTAATATTTCCAATACGTATTTTTTCCAGACTTCTGATCCCGATGATCTGAGAAATCAGTTTGTAAAACAAAAAGCAAAGGATGACCAATATAATTTCGAAGCAGAATTTCAAGTTCCAATTGCTGATTCACTGAATTTAGGAGCTGGAACTTCTTACGAAATTCAAAATATAAAAAACCTACGAAATACTTGGGATTATGATCCGTTATTAGGTGATTATACACAGGCAAACGACTTACTTTCTTCGGATATTTCTTCGGATTTTAACCGTATCAATCCTTATTTGTACTTAAATCTTCAGAAAAACAAATTGTATTTTAATTTGTCAGCAGGAGCGCAATTTCTTTCACAGAATAACAATGGATTTTATCTCTCGCAGGATTATTACCTGAAACAGGAAGAAGTCATGCCTTCATTTTCCTTGAACGGAAATTATAGGTTTGGGAAAAATGCTTCCATTTATTTGAATTATAATTACGAAGTGAACTTTCCAACAGCCGAACAATTACTTCCGATTGAAAATTTATCCAATCCGCTTTCCACGCTCATCGGAAATCCGGATTTGAAAACCCGAAAAACCCATAATTTGTATTTGGGTTGGAATAATTTCAACTTTCAATCCAAAACCGGATACAACATCTATCTCGGTGGAAATTACAACGAGCGTGATGTCACGGTTTTCCGTACGGTTGACGAGAATTTCGCATCGGTTTCGACCTATGAAAACATCGAAGGAAATTATATGATGTGGGGAGGAATTAATGTCAATCGTTCATTTACAAAAGGAAAAAACAAATTCCGCTTTGGGATTGGACTTGGGTCGAATCATGCTTATCGCCAAGGATTTATAGACGGAATTAAATATGAATCAAGAAGTTATAATCTACGACCAAGACTAAATTTCAATTGGGATTTAGGTGAAATTTTAAGCATCAATCCCAGTTATAACCTGAATTATCAATTTACTCAATTTGACAATTATACCATTCAGGAAAGCAACAATCTGATGCATGTTTTCAAATTGACGACCACCAATTATTGGCCGAAAAATGTGGTATTCGGAAACGATTTCACCTATACATATAACTCAAATATTGCCGATGGGTTTAGAAAGGATTTCTTCTTATGGAATACAAGTCTTGCCTATAATTTCTGGAAAAACCAATTGACTTTTAAAGTAAAAGTGTACGATGTTTTAGGACAAAACACGGGCGTGAGGAGGACAATTTCGGATACGTTTATTTCCGATGTCCAAAATGATGTTCTGACTCGTTATATGATGTTTTCGCTTGGATTTAAACTGGATCAGTTTGGTGGAAAGAAAAAACAAAGAGGCGGAATTATGATTTTTGATTAATTAAATTCCGAAGTTCGATATACGAAATTCGAAGTTAGCGCAAAAATCAATTCTAATAACCACTAACTTCAACGCCAAAAA
>CALLXZ010000552.1 GCA_937875605.1 uncultured Moheibacter sp. | reverse complement strand
AAAGCTTACGAAACGTATGTAAACGACGGTCATTCTGAATTTTTCAATAAAGAAAACCAAATCCTTTCTTCTCCGCCCAAATACGAAAAGTTGGAAATCGCAGAAAACTGTAATCCTACTCAATTTCGGGAATATTTGGAATTACACCAACAAGGTAAGACGGATTATCCGACTTTTTGCGAGCATTGTGCAGCCACCGGAATTGAGAAATGGTTAGTAGATTTGGAGAAATTTACTTGTGTTTATTTTGCAAAGGAAAACACACTTGTTTTTGAGGAGGCAATACCGCAATAACTCTTAAAATTTTAGACTAATTTTAGGATGGAATTCCAAAAAATAAATCGTAAATTTGTCGCTTGTTTTTAAAGTTAAAAATTCATCCGGTTAAATTTCGCATAAATGATTTATCAAGATGAATTTGCCACTAAAATAAGTTGGATTAGACTTAAATATTGTGGCTTATTTCATTTGTATAAACCCGTAATATGGTCGGGCGTTTCTACGAAGAACCAATAATTCTTCTCTACAAATGAAGTTTATGAATGGTAATTCGTATGCTTCATTTGTAGTTTAAAAAAACATATTAAACTCTATGAATAAACGAATTTTTATTCAAAAAAAATCTCAATTTGACATTCATTCCCAGAAAGTCACGAAAGAATTACAAAACCTTGTCAGCGGAATTTCGTGCAAGGTTTTTGTCATTTACGACCTTTTTGAAATCACTGATAATCAATTAGAAAAAACTCTTTTTCAGGTTTTTGCAGATCCTGTAACCGATATTGTCCATCAAAATTTGGAAGAAATTTTAGCGAATTTCGAGTTTCGAAATTCGAAATTCGCAACCGAACCTCTTCCCGGTCAATACGATCAACGTGCAGATTCTGCGGACCAATGTTTACAACTAGTGGGAGTTATAGAAGCAAAAGTAAAATCGGGTTATCTGTATGTTTTTGAAGGAATTTCAGAATCAGATTTGGAGAAAGTCAAAAAATATTTGATTAATCCAATTGAATCACGTGAGAAAAATTTAAATGAATTAGTCTTAAATGAATCAACGGAAATCAAACCGGTTCGGACGATTGACGGATTTTTAAATTTTGATTCAAATCAATTAGAAAATTTACACAAAGAATT
>CALLXZ010000551.1 GCA_937875605.1 uncultured Moheibacter sp. | reverse complement strand
ATCATTTTATTTATAGACGAAATTCATACGCTGGTCGGAGCTGGCGGTGGAGGCGAAGGCGCGATGGATGCCGCAAATATTCTGAAACCTGCTTTGGCGCGTGGTGAATTACGGGCAATCGGAGCTACAACTTTGAACGAATACCAGAAATATTTTGAAAAAGACAAAGCTTTGGAACGTCGTTTCCAACAGGTTTTGGTGGAAGAACCGGATGAAGAATCGGCAATTTCAATTTTGCGTGGAATCAAGGAAAAATATGAAGTTCACCATAAAATCAGAATCAAAGACGAAGCAATTATCGCTGCCGTTCAGCTTTCGACAAGGTATATTTCTGACCGATTTTTGCCGGATAAAGCGATTGACTTAATGGATGAAGCGGCTTCGAAACTTCGCATGGAAATGAATTCCAAACCGGAGGAAATTGATACTTTAGACAGAAAAATAATTCAGTTAGAAATTGAAATTCAAGCGATTAAAAGAGAAAATGACGAAAAGAAATTAAATCTTTTAAAAGAAGAATTAGCAAATCTCCAGGAACAACGTACAGAATTAAATGCCAAATGGTTAGAGGAAAAATCTAAGGCCGACGACGTTCAGGAAATCAAAAAATTAATTGATGATTTAAAAATTCAAGCAGAGCAAGCAGAACGAAGCGGCGATTACGAAACCGTGGCGCGAATCCGATATGAATCTTTGAAAAATGAAGAAGAAAAATTACACCAATTAGAAGAAAGATTAGCTGATAATCAGACCAATAAAATGGTAAAAGAAGCAGTTGATTCGGAAGATATTGCAGAAGTAGTTTCGAAATGGACCGGAATTCCGGTAAACAAAATGCTGCAAAGCGAACGTGAAAAATTACTTCATCTCGAAGATGAATTACACAAAAGAGTCATCGGTCAAAATGAACCAATTCAGGCGGTCGCAGATGCGATTCGCAGAAGCCGTGCCGGATTGAGCGATGAGGGAAAACCGATTGGTTCGTTCATGTTTTTGGGTCCAACCGGAGTTGGGAAAACGGAATTAGCAAAAGCTTTGGCGGAATTCCTTTTTGACGATGAAAATGCGATGACCAGAATCGACATGAGCGAGTATCAAGAGCGCCATTCAGTGAGCCGATTGGTCGGTGCGCCTCCGGGTTATGTGGGTTATGATGAAGGCGGACAATTGACCGAAGCGGTTCGTAGAAGACCTTATTCGGTCGTGCTTTTGGACGAGGTTGAGAAAGCGCACCCTGATGTTTTCAATATTCTTTTGCAGGTTTTGGATGATGGAAGGTTGACTGATAATAAAGGTCGTGTGGTGAATTTCAAAAATACAATTATCATCATGACATCGAATTTCGGTTCGCATATCATTCTGGAGAATTTTGAAAATGTGGATTCAGAAAATGTGTGGAAAGTCTATGACAAAACGAAATCTGAAGTTTTCGAAGAATTAAAAAGAAATTTCCGTCCGGAATTTTTAAACAGAATTGATGAAATTATTTTGTTCAAGCCATTGAGCAACGCGCAGATTTCAGGAATTGTAAAAATTCAGATCGAAGAATTATCCAGAAAATTAGCAAAGCGTGATATTACTTTGGACATCACTTCGGAAGCGTTAGACTTTATTTCTAAAAAAGGTTACGATCCGCAATTTGGAGCAAGACCTTTGAAAAGAGTGGTTCAGCATGATGTTTTGAATGAATTATCAAAAGAAATATTGAAAGGAAATGTTCATGACAACAGCGTTGTTTTGATTGATTATTTCCCTGAAAAAGAAGGAGAAAACAAATTGGTTTTCAGTGTTAAATAAATAAGTTAAGTTTTTTCATAGTGGAATCCCGTTGGAGTTATCTGGCGGGATTTTTTGTCATTCACAAATTCAAACCAACAGTTCAAAAAACACCATTTCTCGCTTTCCGCCACACATCATACTTTTAAGTATAATTCTAAAAAACTTAAGATTATGAAAAATTCGAATAATGAAAAAATGAAACCGTCTGATAAAACTTTAAAAAAAGACAATAAAAAAGTTTTTCTGCAAAGTAAATTTCAATTTGGAGAAGCCTTAAAACAGTTAGATGAAATCTCGAAAACTCAGGACAGATTGCCTGAAGAACCATTCCCCAATGAGATAGTAGAACATCTTAAACTAAATTCGTACTATGATGACAAAAAGAAATCCCCAGAAAAGGTCTCTGCCCCAAAGGGATTTCTGCCTAGAATTAACTTAGATCATAATCGTCCTATAGCCAAAGGAATTATGCATGAAAAGGGTGTATCCCTAATTGATGAAAAAAATTCTGACTTGACTCATTTTCCCTCTTATTTGCCGAGTCATTTAGGTGTAAAATCAGTCTTATCAACTGTAAGTAGAAAATTTAGATCGGGCGTTACTCCAATGGAAAATAAAATACAAGTAATAGGAGCGAACATGGATATGTTTCCCTGGAGTTGTATAGGGAGAATTGTCGTTTATCTGGATGGAAAATCAATTAAGACCGGAACGGGATTCATGGTGGGACCCAACTTATTAATGACTGCAAGCCATGTTATGCCTTGGGAACATGATGGGAAGTGTTCAATTGTATTTACTCCCGGTTATCATCCTCATTACGAACCTCCTTTTGGATCAACAACCGTTTCGGACTGGTATGGCGTTCCTCATGATGGATTTTGGGATATTGTTTTTCAATCTGATGCAAGTGATATTGTGATTTGTAGAACAAATGATCCAATTGGTAATATTTGTGGATGGTTGGGAACGAAATCATTTGGTAACCATGATAAATACTTCAATCATTTTTATAATAGTTTAGGCTATCCGGATTTTGCTAATGGTTATCCAACATGCGAATTTTTAGCAACTATACGAGATGTAGATGGCGACAAAAATAGGAGAGAACTGGAAACTGAAAATTTTGGAGGACCCGGATGGTCTGGAGGTCCCTTATTTAGCTTTATTGATAATGATTGGCGTGCGGTAGGGGTGTGTCATGGTTTTGAAACCGAATTTGTGTTTGGAATACCTCCTTGGAACACCAATTTAGTTTTTGCAGGTGGAAAGTGGATGGTTGATCTAGTCAATTACGGTTACAATCATTATAATTATTAATGAAATAAATGTGATAGACCATTTTCAATAGAAGAAAAAAGCATTTATAAATTTAAACTAAAAGTCCCGTTTAGACTCATCCGGCGGGATTTTTTTATTTAACTAACTCATGCTCCGGACAATCCAATCTCAAATCTTTCACCAACAAATCCTGATTGAGCAACTTACAAAATGGATTATTCCCATCTTTTGAAGGCTCGAAATAAGCACAGGTATCGCACATCCGCTGTGGTGTAATCACTTCCGCCTGATTCAAATGTCTGATAACATTAAACAAGCTCAACATCAAGTTTTCCTTATCAACCGGATTTAATTCTTCCAAAGGCTTCCTGATCTCTTTGGTAAAAAGTGAAGTTTGCTCCGCAATTTCTTTTCCTTTCGGAGTCAGATGAATGATGTAACTCCGCGCATCATGCATTTCAAATTCTTTATAAATCAAACCTTTTTGATCCAAAGTTTTCACCGTATCACTAATAGTGGCTTTGGTCATGTTAAATTCAAGAGCGAGATAACTGATTTTGCGTTTTTGTTCGCCATGGTGCAACAGAAAAATCAATACCTGAACCTGAATCGGCGTCAAAGCATGCTCCTTGCTTTCCTGCCAAAGCAAAACACGGAAAGCCTGTGAAATCCGCTCCAGCGAAGCCACGATTTTACTTTCCGTATTTTGGTTCTGGTATTTTAAATCAAAATCTGATTTTTCCATCAGTCACAATTTCCCATTTCTAAAATATAGTATCCTTTCTCGTTAATCACAGCTTCCATTGCCGGTTCTACCGTTTCTATGTGACAAAACTGACATTCTTCCGAAGTCAATGGCTGGTTTTCCTGTTGTTTCGACTTCAAATATTCTTTTCCGAAATTATGAATAATTTCTACATTTTTTATTTCCGTTGGTGCGATGATGTCAAAGTGCATAACGCTTCCGTCTTTTTTGTTTACATAGGTGTCCCAAACTGCTACTTGCATGATTTAAGGTTGTTAATAGTTAACAATAAAATCACCTCACAAAATTAGTTGTCCTAACTTTGTGAGGCAAATTTTTTAAGCTTTTACATCCGCCATCGAAGCACCAAAATTGATGTGAAGCACATTTCCGGTCGGAGTTACCAAAGCCGGAACAGATTCTACTCCAGCATTTTCAGCTTCCTGAATTCTTTCTTTCGAATCCCCCAAATGCACAATTTCTACATTGTCATTCCCAATTAAACTAACGATGTCGTGTTCTGCACTTACACAAACCGGGCATCCTGCATGATAAAAAACTGATTTTTTCATTTCTTTTAAATTTTAAATTAATATTTGAATTATTTCTTCAACAAATATAATTAGGATTCCTAACTTTTTTAATTATAACTTTATCTTTTAAATTGATTGAAAGATTATTAATTTTTATTGATTATTAAAAAAACAATGATTTAATACCCAAATCTTTTCAAATCTCCGTCTTTTTTACGCCAGTCTTTTTTGACTTTTACAAAAAGTTTGAGGAAGATTTTTTTACCGAAGAATTTTTCCAAATCTTCACGTGCTTCTTTGCCAACTTTGGTTAGAGATTCACCTTTGTGTCCGATGATGATTCCTTTTTGCGTATCACGTTCTACATAAATTTCGCTTTCGATTTGAATCAATTCCAAACCTTCTTTGAAAATCTGTGTCACAATTTCAACCGAATAAGGAATTTCCTTTTTATAGTTCAAAAGAATTTTCTCACGAATCGTTTCGTTTACAATAAAGCGTTCCGACTTATCCGTCAATTGATCGCCGGGAAAATATTGTGGACCTTCCGGTAAAATGCTTACTATCTTGTTTTTAAGCAATTCGATATTAACTTTTTCCGTTGCAGAAATTGGAAGAATTTCAGCTTTTGGAAGTTGCTCATGCCAGTATGCAACAGCTTCTTCCAAACGTTTTTGATCCGTTTTGTCAATTTTATTAATCAAAAGCAAAATCGGAATGTTCACTTT
>CALLXZ010000550.1 GCA_937875605.1 uncultured Moheibacter sp. | reverse complement strand
AGCAAATTCGGTTTTGACTAATTTGTATAATTTATCGGAAGGACGAATTCTGAAATCCATCGGAATGGTAATGCTGTCTCCTTTTTTAGCCGTATCAGAAACCACATCTTCAACCATCATAGAAGAAATCACCAACTCTTTTGCTCCGGTTGTAGGACCGGTTACTAAGATTTTATCACCAATTTTTACGTCGTAAGCCTCGATTTCAAATTGACCGATATTGGTTTTCGGGAAGAAATGTTTTCCTTTTCCGACGTAAACTTTTTTCTGTGTTGCCATCGAACCGTTTGCCGGAGACCATTCGCCTAATTTTTGACCCAAATAATAACCACTCCAGAATCCTCTGTTATAAACGGTTTGAAGCAAAGTCATCCAATAGTCGGTTTTTTCTTTGGAAAAAGTTCCATCGGCTATCGCATCAATTGCTTCACGGTAACAACGAATTACCGTTGCAACGTATTCTGGCGCACGACCACGTCCTTCTATTTTCAATACTTTAATTCCGGCATCTACGATTTCATCCAAAAAATCAATCGTACATAAATCTTTTGGCGACATCATATATTCATTGTCCAATTCAATTTCAAATCCGGATTCCTGATCGATTACGGTATATTTTTTACGACAATTTTGTTTACAAGCACCACGATTGGCGGATGAATTATGCGAATGCAAACTCAGATAACATTTCCCGGAAACCGCCATGCAAAGCGCTCCGTGCCCAAATATCTCCACTTCAATTAAGTTTCCGGAAGGACCACAAATATTTTCCTTTTTAATCTGTTCGGTAATTTTTTTCACCTGACTCAAACTCAATTCACGGCTCAAAACCACCGTATCGGCAAACATTGCATAAAAACGCAAAGTTTCGATATTGGTAACATTGATTTGAGTTGAAATATGGACTTCCATTCCCACTTGTCGTGCATAAGAAATTACTGCCTGATCCATCGCAATAACAGCTGTAATTTCAGCTGATTTTGCTTTGTCAATCAAGGTTTTTATGACAGAAAGATCATGGTCATAGATAATGGTATTTAGCGTAAGATAGGTTCTCACGCCCAATTCTTTACATCGACTGGAAATTTCCGGTAAATCATCCATCGTGAAATTAATCGAAGCACGCGCACGCATGTTCAATTGTTCCACGCCGAAATAAACTGAATCGGCTCCGTTATCCAACGCAGCTTGTAAAGACTCAAAATTTCCGGCAGGAGCCATCAATTCCATTTTTCCATCTTTTGTCATATTCTTAATTTGAATTTGCAAAATTACAAAAAAACCTCACAGGTTTTTCATTCCTGTGAGGTTTAGAGAATTCTTAACTAAT
>CALLXZ010000549.1 GCA_937875605.1 uncultured Moheibacter sp. | reverse complement strand
GTTAAATGTTCCCCCAGCAAAACCGCACGACCATCTCCCAACATTGTAAAATGACCAAACTGATGACCTGCATATGCTTGTGCAATTGGCTCTGAGCCAAACGCAATTTTATTTCCTGATAAAACCTGAATTAATTCCTCTTTGTTCATATTATCCAAATCTAAATCTTTCAATAAATCCTGGTTCAGCAAAAGCATTTCCGGTTGAGGAGCGGGAAAAGGTTTTACATCTTCATAAAATTTAGAGGAAAGTGTACGATACGAATTATTGAATTGGAATTTGGTATTATCCTTTTTCATCAATGTATATTTTAAACAAAATTAGGGTTTGAAAAATGGAAAACCGAGAATCTTTGCTATTAAGTTTTTATAGATTCATTTGAATTCATTATAATTTGTTTCGTTAATTAGCGTTTCAGAAAAGTGAAGTTTCGTTTACTCATATTTGTTTTACTGATGGTTTCTTTTGTAATAGCACAAGAGAAAAAGGATTCTGTTTATACGTTTTACAATTTCAAATCCGAAAAAAACAACTACGAAACCGACTTTCAGAAACGAATTGCGCATGATTCACTTCTGTATAAAACATTGGATTCCCTGAAAACCATTGGATATTATACACTACGTTTAGATTCAATAAAAAACAATGAAGTTTATCTAAACAAAGGAAAAATGTATAAAAAAATCTGGGTGAAAAATGATTCGATTTTTCAAAAAAACGAAGAATGGTTTGCAATTCAAAATCTGGATTCTTTGATTCAAAAAGTGAATGTTCAATATGCCGAAAAAGGATATCCATTTACTGAAGTTAAAATTTCGCCGATGGGTTATAGGAACGGAGAAGCTCAAATTGCATTGAAAATTCAACTGTTTGCCGCAAGGACTATTGACGGCGTAAAAGTCGAAGGCTATGAAAAATTATCCAAAGGATATATCAAACATGGGCTTGGACTGAAAAAAGAAAAAATTTATAACGAATCGGAACTGAAAAAGATTTCGGAAAGAATGGGTTATAATTTATTAATCGAAGAAATTCGTCCTCCTCAAACCCTTTTCAATACAGATTCTACTTCCATTTATCTCTATGTAAAAAAAGTGAAATCCAATCTTTTTGATGGCGTTTTGGGATTTGGGAACGATGCAAATGGCGATTTTCAGTTGAATGGAAATGTAAAAATTGAATTGAATAATAACTTCAATGGAATGGAACGCATCCGACTGAA
This sequence comes from uncultured Moheibacter sp., assembly GCA_937875605.1. GTDB lineage: Bacteria > Bacteroidota > Bacteroidia > Flavobacteriales > Weeksellaceae > Moheibacter. Next base: position 4,100 of record CALLXZ010000549.1, on the reverse strand, counting down.
TTGGATTGCAACGGCCGACAAAAGCACATCGCTGGATTTGAATGTACGCATTCCTTATCTCTTTCGTTCTGCAATTGGAACACAGACCAATTTCAATATGTTCCGTAAAGACAGTGTTTTTGTCAATACTAAAATTGAAGAACGACTCTTTTATCAAATCAATATGAATTCCAACCTCGGTTTAAATCTGAGCTATGAAAGTTCCAATTTCGTTCTGGACGAATATCCCGAAATGGCTTTGTTGTACGATGACTTTAATAAAACAGGAGTCGGTTTGAGTTATGAATTTCTTCAACCTACGCAAAATCGTTTGCTCGAAGGAAAATCTGCCCTCAATCTGGTTGGAAAAGCACTTAGACGGAAAAATAGTGAACTCAATCCGGAAACAGAAGAATTCGTAGAAACCAGTACACCACAATACGAAGTCGGTGTCCACGCTTATTATATTTTCAAACTTTTCCCCAAACACCTGCTAAAAACCCAGCTTGAGGGATACGGATTATTTGGTGATGAAGAATATTATTCCCAAAACGAACTATACCGTATCGGTGGATTTGGGAGCATTCGGGGATTTAATGAAGAAAGCATTTTCGCTTCAGCCTATGGAATCACCACTCTGGAATACCGATTTATGCCCAACGACGGCTTTTATATTTCACTTTTTGGGGACTATGCATTCGTTGAAAATAAAACCAGTAAACTAAACGAAAATTTTTTAGGAATCGGAACCGGAATTTCCTTTTTGACACAATTGGGTGTTTTTAATTTGAGTTATGCCGTAGGAAAACAATCCGATACGAATTTTGATTTTAAGAATTCTAAAATCCATTTCGGGATTTTGACGAGGTTTTGACAACCATTTAACTACCTCATTCTGAATTCATAAAAGCAAAAAACCTTGCTTCAAATCAAGAAACAAGGTAATTGTGTGTGATTAGTTATTCCGCTCTATTGCTTTATGAATTCCAAATTTACGGATAATTTTACAATATCGGAAACAACTAAACCTCCGGATTCCATCGTAGCACTCCAATTTAATCCGAAATCTTTCCGGTTCAATTGTCCTGTAAATTCAAATCCAGCTCGTTGATTTCCGTAGGGATCGGTAATAACGCCCCCAAAATCCGCTTGCAATGTCAAAGGTTTTGTAATTCCTTTTAATGTAATTTCTCCTTTCAAAGAATCCCCACTGAATTCATTTCCTTTAAATGAAAGTTCTGGAAATTCCGGCGCATTAAAAAAATCATCGCTTTTCAAATGTTCATCACGCTGCGGATTTTTTGTGTTGATTGAATCAACTTTGGCAGAAAATTTAAATCGCGCACCGGCAAAAGATTCATCATCCGATTCAGCCGAAGCGTCAAAATCCAGAAAATCTCCCGTAACGGTTGAAATTACCATGTGTTTCACTTTGAAATGTACTTCTGAGTGGCTTTTATCTAAATTCCATTTAATTGACATATCGTTTGATTTAAAAATTATAAGGCAAATGTAGGTGATAGGATAAATCAAACGATTGACCTATGATAAGAAAAATATACTTATGGATTTCCCATAATTAATCAATAAATGCTTGCATTTCTTTTAGAATCAAAACGATGGAATTTATCTCCAAATTAAAAAAATGTTAATTTATTTCGATTTGTTTTGTAATTACCGAACTAACTATATTTTTGCTGAAAATTTGATAAAATTGAGTGAAGAAATTAAGACGGAATTAATTGAAGAATTGGCTGCTCATCATGCAGAAGCTTCTAAATTGCCTCCTCTGGCGGCAAAAATATTTGCCTATATTCTGGTAAATTGCAATAAAGAAGGTTATACATTTGATGAATTAGTGGAAACATTTAACGTAAGTAAAAGTTCGGTTTCCAATAGTTTGAACTTGTTGGTACAATACGATTTCATCGGTCAATACAATAAAATCGGCGAACGAAAACGACGCTACAAAATCACACCGCAACATCTAACCATGCGGTTAAAAAAAATCAGAAGCGGACTCACACAGGAAAAATATTTATCGGAAAAATTAACACAATACCGATTAAATTATATCCAAAACCCAAGTCCTATGGATTTGGAAAAGGGAAAAATCTATGTAAACCATTTGGAAAATTCCATCAACCGACTTACTGAAACAATTGAAAAAATAGAAAAACTTACACATACTTTATAATTACTATATGAATACAAAGCAATATATCATCGTTTCCATATTGGGTTTATCGGCTTTCCAAGCTTGTAAAAACGAAAATCAACAACAGGCTCCACCACCTCCTTCTCTTCCGGTTGTAGAAGTAGCACAAAGAGATATGACCGGTTATCAAAGTTTTCCGGTCAGCATCGAAGGAAAGGTAAACAATGCCGTTCGTGCTAAAATTTCAGGGTACATAACACAGGTTTATGTAGATGAAGGCCAAATAGTTAGTAAAGGTCAACCTCTTTTTAAATTAGAAACCAATGTACAAGCTCAGGATGCAAATGCTGCCAAATCAGGCATCAATGCAGCCAATGCCAATATTACCGCAGCACAAGCAGCGGTTACTGCAGCTCAGGTAGAAGTCGATAAATTAATTCCTTTGGTGGATAAAAAGGTGATCAGTAATGTACAATTAGAAACTGCGAAAGCCAATCTGATGCGTGCCGAAGGACAGTTAGCACAAGCAAAAGCGGCTTATCAACAAGCAAAGGCGGCATATAGTGGTGTTCAGGCAAATATTGATTTCGGAGTGGTAAGAAGTCCGATTTCTGGTGTGGTCGGTGCGATCAATTTCCGAGAGGGAAGTTTGGTAGGACCTTCTGATCAAACCCCTATTACGACCGTTTCAGAAGTAGGCGAAGTTTATGCTTATTTCTCCATGAACGAACGGGAATATTTGGATTTTCTTTCCGAAACGGAAGGAAAAAATGTAAAAGAAAAATTAAAAAATATACCGGAAGTCGATTTGGTTTTGGCAAACGATGAAATTTATTCTGAAAAAGGGAAAATCCAAACCGTAACCGGACAAATCAATCCGCAAACGGGAACCATTCAGTTTCGTGCATCCTTTTCCAACAAAGACGGACTTTTGAGTAATGGAAACAGTGGAATGATCCGCATTCCTAAATCCTATAAAAATGCCATCATCGTACCCGAATCGGCCACTTTTGAACAGCAAGGTTTGATTTATGTTTTTAAAATGGATAAAGACACAGCTCGTACAGTTACAATTGAAATTCTGGATAGAGCCAATAATTTTGCTATCGTAAAATCTGGTGTAAAACCTGGTGATAAAGTGGTAGCGGAAGGAACCGGAAAAATAAAAACAGGTTCTGCTATAAAAAGTATTCCAACGAATTTAGATAGTATTGCTAATTCCATTAAACCCATATTCTAAAAAAGATGATAAAAACATTTATTGAAAGACCAGTCTTATCGGCTGTTGTATCCATCTTGATTGTAATTCTGGGTATTTTGGGTCTAATCAGTCTTCCCATCACACAATATCCGGACATTGCACCTCCTACTGTTCAGGTTTCTGCTAATTATTCAGGAGCCAATGCGGAAACGGTCTTACGAAGTGTCATCATTCCTATCGAGGAGCAAATCAATGGTGTGGAAGGAATGACCTATATTACTTCTTCGGCTACCAATGATGGTTCAGCGAGTATTCAAGTCTTTTTTGAACAAGGAATTGATGCCGACATCGCTGCGGTAAACGTTCAGAACCGTGTGGCGCGAGCAACTCCTCTCCTACCCTCAGAAGTAACCCGTTCAGGTGTTGTGACTCAAAAGCAACAGACAAGTGCTTTGATGTATTTGTCTTTTTATACGACTAATCCGGATTATAATGATGTTTATTTACAGAATTACCTAAATATTAACGTTGTTCCGGCTATCAAGCGGATCAAAGGTGTCGGAGATGCCAATGCATTTGGTGGAAAAACTTATTCCATGCGGATTTGGTTAATGCCTGAAAAAATGGCTTCGTATGGATTGGTTCCCGATGATGTTACCAATGCGATCAATCAGCAGAGCCGCGAAGCCGCCGCCGGACAAGTCGGTAGTAATTCGGGAAGTTCGTTTGAATACATCATTCGGTACAAAGGAAAATATGATA
>CALLXZ010000548.1 GCA_937875605.1 uncultured Moheibacter sp. | reverse complement strand
GATTGAGCGCAACTCCCGCTTTCATTCCTTCATCTTTAATCGCTTGAATTGTTCGATGTAAATGCGTGGAAGCTTCATAATGTACCGTCAAAATATCAGCACCAACTTCTTTGAAATCTTTGATGTACCGTTCTGGTTGTACAATCATCAGATGCACATCTAAAACTTTATCTGTCAGATCATCAATGGTTTTGATGACAGGCATTCCGTACGAGATGTTTGGGACAAAAACGCCATCCATCACATCCAGATGAAGCCATTCTGCATCACTTTTATTGATCATTTCTACATCACGGGCAAGGTTTCCAAAGTCGGCGGCTAAAATCGAAGGAGCTATGATGGGCATGATTTTTTTAACAAAAATAAAAAATAAGTTAAAATATTAGTCACATATATGCGTAAAAATGGTAAATTTAAATTTTAACTAAAATTTATTATTATGAAAAAAATTGTTGTATTTTTTATTCTATTGTTTTCCATAAATGTTGCTTATGGACAGGCTCCTTCTTATTGTAATGAATTTAATATTAATGAACATGACAATTCATTTACTTTTATGACAGTTAATACAGACGAATGTATAGGGTGGTTTTTAGGAGACTCTTTAAATGTAAAAGTTTATGCTCCTAATTGTGGGAATAAACTAGTATATAATCAAAATCATTTTTTGAATTTTGGGCAAGTATATGAAAGTTCATTTTTGCCTACAGGTCTGTGTACCGGCGGAACATCAGGTCCACTTAAGCAATATAAAGTTGTAATAACATACAATGGTGTTGTACATCAAAAAATTATCTTTATTTAATAACGTTAAACAAAAGATAAAAAGGTTTGATTATTAAAATCAAACCTTTTTTATTCAGAAATAGCCCTTAGTAAGCATGAACATGGGCGGAATTACTTTTTATATTGTACAAAATATACTTTATACAATTGTTTATTTTCCGATGTAAGATTTCAAAATCTTGCTTCTTGAAGTATGTTTAAGTCTGCGGATTGCTTTTTCTTTAATTTGACGAACACGTTCACGTGTCAAATCAAACGTTTCTCCAATTTCTTCCAACGTCATTGGGTGAGCGCCATTTAGACCAAAATACAAACGAATTAAATCAGCTTCTCTCGGCGTCAAAGTCTGCAATGCACGTTCGATTTCGATTCGTAAAGATTCCGTCATTAATAATCCGTCCGGACTTGGAGATTCACCTGTATTCAATACATCATACAAGTTAGAATCTTCACCTTCCACAAGCGGAGCGTCCATCGATACGTGACGACCGGAATTTTTCATAGATTCCTTCACATCACTTTCCGACATATCCAACAATTCCGAAATTTCTTCCGCAGAAGGAGCACGTTCGTGTTCCTGCTCTAGAGTAGCATACGCTTTGTTGATTTTATTGATCGAACCAATTTTGTTCAAAGGCAAACGTACGATACGGGATTGTTCCGCTAAGGCTTGTAAAATAGACTGACGAATCCACCAAACTGCATACGAAATGAATTTAAAACCTCGTGTTTCGTCGAAACGCTGTGCAGCTTTGATCAAACCTAAGTTTCCTTCGTTGATCAAATCCGGTAAGCTCAAACCTTGATTCTGATATTGTTTAGCAACCGAAACCACAAAACGTAAATTAGCTTTGGTTAATTTTTCCAAGGCAACACGGTCTCCGGCTTTGATTTTCTGGGCTAACTCTACTTCTTCATCGGCAGTAATTAAATCTACTTTACCTATTTCTTGTAAATATTTATCCAAAGAAGCAGTTTCACGGTTGGTTACCTGCTTCGTAATTTTCAGCTGTCGCATTCTTTATCTCTCTCTTATTAATTTGATTAATTAGTGGTATGCACTATATAACATATACGCAAAAAACTATCAAAATGTTACAAACCTTTTAATAATTATTTTAAATTTCGGGTTTATATAATTTACATAACCATGAATATTGAAGAATTCAGGGATTTTTGTATCCGTAAACCGTATGTGACGGAAGAATTTCCGTTTGGACCGGAAACGCTTGTTTTCAAAGTAGCGGGAAAAATGTTTGCCTTGACGGGATTGGACAGTTTGGTTTTTACGGTCAACCTTAAATGTGATCCGGATTATGCAGAAGAACTGCGGGAGAACTATGCCGAAGTTCAACCCGGTTATCATATGAGTAAAAAACATTGGAACACTGTCAACTTTGAAGGAACGCTTTCCGATGAATTTTTAATAGAACTAATTGAAATTTCATATAAATTGGTCGTCGAATCTTTGACTAAAAAACAGAGAACCGAATTAGGAATTTAGTTTTTCGAATTCAATTTGAAATTCAATAAAATATTATTCTTTAAAACATGAATCGTATCATTGTTGGCATGTTTCCAAATAAGATAGGGTCTTTCTATATCCTGCAAAGTGCCTCCGAATTTGGCTTCCAGAACCAATGGAACGTAAATAGAGGAATCCACCTTTAATTTATCCAAATCTTTTTCGATAAATGTACAATGTGTATCCAGGAAATAAGGTTCGTTAATGCGAAGTGAACCATCTTTTTCTAAATCCCATTCGATGTAGTAGGGGTTGATGGAAGTGCTTTTATCCACATAAATTTTGGAACTGTTTAATACAAATCGAACTAAAAAAATCAAAGCGATAAAAATAATCATGACCATGAGCCAATAATAATATCTCCATCGCGATTTATGTTTTTTCTTTTTAGCCAAAATAATAGGTTTTTTGTTGGATTGATGTTGTAAAAATAGTAAAATCTAAATTCATTTGACTTGAATGCTTTTGGAAATTGACTGATTCAAATGAAACACACCGGAAATTCTTTTAAAATTGGCTAAATTTG
>CALLXZ010000547.1 GCA_937875605.1 uncultured Moheibacter sp. | reverse complement strand
GGTGGGCGTAGGAATGGCGACGATTGGGGTAATGCTGACGTTTGCTTTTTTGAAATCCAAACAGAAAACCGTTAGAAATTCGAATTGATTTTTCCCGAATTGGGAACTTTTATTTATCTTTGATCAAATTAAAATCGATTTTGCGGATTATTTCAAAAAAAATACTTCGGGAATTTTGGGAAATCCATGCCGATTCTGAACAATCCTTAAAGTCTTGGTACAGTGAGGTAGAAAAGGCAAACTGGAAAAACCCAAACCAGCTCAAAGATAAATACCCGAGCGCAAGTATTCTGGAAAATAACCGGGTTTGTTTCAATATAAAAGGAAACCACTATCGCTTGATTGTGCGAATAAATTTTGACTATCAGATGGTTTGGATTCGATTCATCGGAGCCCATGCTGAATATGATAAAATCGATGAAAATAACATTTGAATTATGAAATTAAAGCCTATAAAAAATGAAAAAGATTACCATTTTGCTTTAGACAGATTGGAAAAAATATTTGATGCAAAATTGGGAGCTGCAGAAGGTGATGAATTGGAAATCCTAGGTATTTTAATTGAAAATTATGAAAATGAACATTTCCCAATTGATTTACCAGATCCTATAGAAGCCATCAAATTCCGGATGGAACAAATGAATTACAGCCAATCAGACTTAGCAGAAATCATCGGTTTAAAAAGCCGTGCAAGTGAAATCCTAAATCGAAAACGAAAACTTTCTCTAGAAATGATTCGGAATCTGAATGAAAAATTAAATATTCCTTCCGAAGTTTTAATTCAGGTTTATTAAATTTCAATTAATTCACAGGATTTTTGACCTTATTCATTTTTAAAATAACACTAAAAAACCTCCCAAATATTAATACTTGAAAGGTTTTTACAATATACTTTTTACAGTTTTCTTTATACAAATTCATCAAAGCATCGTCGTTGGACAAACGAATTCCGTTTTTGGAAAAACATCAGAAGTTTTGATTTTTCCAAAACCGCCTTCTACGTTGACCAATTTATCATATCCCTTTGATTTCGCAATAGAAGCAAAAATCACCGAACGATATCCTCCTGCGCAATGCACAAAATAAGTTTTCTCAGGAGAAGCTTCGTGTAGATTTTTGTGAATGTAATCCACCGGAAGATTCTGAGCTGACTTTACATGCTCACTGTCGAATTCGCCCGCTCGCCTTACATCTAAAATATGAATTTCGGGATTTGCTTTGTATTGATTTTCAAATTCAGATAAATCAATACTCTCAATCGTTTCAACTGGTTTTCCTGCATTTTCCCAAGCCTCAAAACTTCCGTTCAAATAACCCAAAACGTTATCATAACCAATTCTGGACAGACGCGTAATGACTTCCTCCTCTTTTCCCGGTTCAGAAATAAAAACGATTTTTTGTTGGATATCCTCGATTACGGTTCCGATCCAAGGTGCAAAATCACCCTGAATACCTACGAAATAAGAATTTGGAACAAAACCTTTTACGAAATCATTTTGGTTACGCGTATCCAAAATCAAAACATCGGATTCATTTGCCAGCAATTCAAATTCCTCTACGGAAAGTGCTTTTTTATTTTTCTTCAATACTTCATCGAACCCTAAAAATTCTTTCCGATTTAAGATGGCATTGTTTGGAAAATA
>CALLXZ010000546.1 GCA_937875605.1 uncultured Moheibacter sp. | reverse complement strand
TGGTTGCCGAATGATTATGTTCGTCTGCAACTTTTACTTCTAAATTCTGATTTTGATTTTCGTTTTTGCACGAAACGACTGCGATGAAAATCATGGCTGCCAGTAAAACTATTTTTTTCATTTTTTGTTTTTTTGATGAATATTATTCTTCCAATAATTTTTTAATGTCTTCTTTCAACCATTCGATTTGCGGATGATATACACCCCCCAAACTTTCTTGTTTTCCTTCCGCATCGGAATAGTTCAAACCCGAATAATACAAAATCGGAAAACCTCTTTCATCGTACCGCGAACGGATTTTTCCGTTTTTATCAATCAAAGCAATTTTTCCGCTGTGGTTAAGGCCTTCGGCGGTATTTTCATCTTCTCCCACGTAAATATTGAATTTCTTGCTTAATTGATAAATATAATCACGATCTCCTGTGAGAAAATGCCAGTTTGGATTGGTAATTCCTAAACGATCGGCATGAATTTTTAAATTTTCGGACGTGTCACGTTTCGGATCGATGGTGATGGAAATCACGCCGAAATCCGGATGATTGATTTCCTTGTCCACTTCTTTTAAATTCTGATTCATTACAGGACAAATCGTAGGACAATTGGCAAAGAAAAATTCTACGACGTAAACTTTTCCGAGCATATCCTGATTGTCGATAATTTTATTGTTTTGATCCGTCAACTCAAATGCCGGAACTTCCATCGCTGTAAATAGTTTGTCTTTGTCCAATGCTTTGTACAGAAAATAAATCCCTGCACCAACAGCCAGCAAAACCAAACCTATGATGATTTGTTTTTTCATCGAATGAAATTTTAAATTAAATAATTGACACAATGATAGATGATAGAGTTGAAATTATTTTTAATTAATTCAACTATCTAAAGAATAGCTTAAAGCTAAAATATACAGAAGTTTAGCTCAATATCGGTGGCTGGAAATGGAATTTCGTATAAAGAAATTCATAAAAGGAATTTTCATAATTCGTTTCACTAATCGAAATTTCAGAATTGACCCCACCTATCCTAAATTCAATTATTTCAACAGGAAGATAAAATTCCTGCGCTTTTATAGTTGAAACACTGATTCCATCAGAAGACTGAGAATCAGAAGTTCTGGAAAGTTCGTCAAAAAGATAACATTTTCCGTTGCACATCATTTCGGATTTTGCTCTGTTTACACAGAGTTCCGTTATGATTTTATTATAATTGACTACATATTCCACCATCGGAATCAATGGTCGAAATGACAAAATGAATACAATTGCTATGACAGAAAAAAACTTCATTCTTCTTACAAAGATAAATTTAATTCCCTATGCACTTTATGAAAAGTATCAGTTAAAATTTCACAAGTATTTATGATGAATGACATCTTAAAATCTAGATTAAATCCTTAGTTTTGCGCTTATTTAGATTTAGTTAAAATTAAAACAAGAAAAATACAATGAAAAAAATAACTTTCATTCTGGCTATGGTGGTATCAGTTGCTGCTATTTCATGTAAAACTGAAAACAAAGAAGTAAAAGACGAAACAACTTCTACCGAACAACCGGTTTCTGATAACAAAATCGTTTCGTTGAACGGCGCTATTACTGAAACCATTGCAGCTTTGGGGCAAGGAAATCAAATCGTAGGAAAAGATGTTACGAGCACCTTTCCGGCTGATTTGACTGCTCAGGATTTGGGACACGTTCGTTCGATGACCATCGAGCCGATCATGGCTGTCTCTCCCACTTTGATTTTGGCTTCTGAAAAAGATGTAAACCCTGAATTAATGGGGAAAATCAAAGAATCAGGAATCAAATTGGATTTGATAAATCAAGATTATTCAGTTGAAGGAGCTAAAAATTTAATCAAAAAAGTAGCTGAAATTGTGGGCACAACAGACACGCAAAGTTTGTTTGATAAAATCGATGCTGACATTGCTCAATTGCAAACTATCGAGAAAAAACCAAAAGTTTTGTTTATCTATGCTCGTGGTCAAATGTTGATGGTTGCCGGAACTAAAACGCCAATGGAAGCCTTAATCGGCATTGCAGGTGGTGTAAACTCAGTAACCGAATTCGAAGATTTCAAACCATTGACTCCGGAATCATTGATTCAGGCAAATCCTGATGTTATCTTGATGTTTGACTCCGGTTTACAGAGTGCCGGTGGAATCGATGCGATGCTAAAAGTTCCGGGAGTTGAACAAACCAATGCCGGAAAAAACAAAAAATTCATCTCGATGGACGGTGGTTTGATGTCTAACTTCGGACCAAGAACAGGAGAAGCCGCTTTGACTTTGAACAAATTATTGGTCGAAGCTTCTAAATAAAATTAATCTAAAAATTAGCCTTGTCAAGGCTTTAAACCTTGACAAGGTTTCTCATAATGCAAAACAAATTATTCCTATATCTTTCTGTAAGCATCCTTTTG
>CALLXZ010000545.1 GCA_937875605.1 uncultured Moheibacter sp. | reverse complement strand
TCCAGGAATGGAAAACCGTAAGCCAATTGTAATGCAAGGACATTTGGATATGGTGCACCAAAAAAATGCAGATACTGTTTTTGATTTTGATACGCAAAAGTTAGTGGACGGCGAGCATACGCTCAAAATTGTAAGCCAGTCGCCGTTAGGGAATGAAGGAATCCGGGAAATAAAGTTTACGGTGGCAAACGGTCCCAGCATTAGCATAGAAGGACTCAAAAATAAAGACGTTGTAAACGGAAAATTGTCATTGATGATCAATGCCTATGATAAAGGGAATCAAAAAAGTTTTATCATCACCGGAAGCGAAACACCCCAGACCATTCCTTTTTGGATATGGATCATTATCATCTTATTTATCGGCTGGGCGATCTACTATGAAATCACGAGCGCAAATGTCCAGCTCTGACTGTTATACAATCGTTAAAATATTGAATTTCAATATATTTTGTATTTCTTTTATGTACATTTGAGTTCTTGTCTACTTATTCTGTTGTTTACCTATTTAGCGTATTCCTAAACTATTTCACGGAAAATTAAAAATTAAAATTACATGAAATGATTGACGAAATACTGTTGTATAGATTTGGTGCTGAAGTCAAATTATATAAAAAAGATGTGCTGGTATATGAAGAAGGCGCAGTTCCCTATTACTATTACCAAATCCAATCAGGTTCTGTAAAACTCAACAATTACAAAGAAGATGGTAAGGAATTCATCCAGAATATTTTTTCAAAAGGTCAAAGTTTTGGAGAATCCCTCCTTTTTCTTGATTATACATATCCTACTAATGCAATTGCTTTGGAAGAAACCAAAGTTTTACTGTTGTCAAAATTTAAATTTCTTGAATTATTAGACAATCACCCCCAAGTGCTTCGTGCACTCAACAAATCAATGGCAGAAAGATTATATTTTAAATGTACCATGCTGCTCAATCTGTCGAATTTAGACCCCAATGTAAGAATGCTTAATCTTTTGGATTATTTCAAAAGTTTACAGAAAGACCAGAAAAAATATTCTTTCAAAGTACCCTATACCCGTCAGCAGATAGCCGATTTCACTGGTTTATGCGTTGAAACCGTAATCCGAGCCAGTAAAAAATTAGCCAAAAACAAAATCATAAAAATCCAAAAAAGAAAAATTTATTATTGAATTACCTCATTATGACCCGAGTCATAATCCGCTTGTGTGTAAGCCCCTAATTTTGATATGAATTAAAGTAATGCCTTTCTTAAATACTAGTTCAAAAGAAGGATTTTTTAAATTACTAAAAACAAACAGTTATGAACACAAGAAATTCAAGAAGTAGATCCGGAAACAGTTCCCGGAGAAACTCGGGTAAAAATTCTTCACAAATGGATAATTCAGTTTTCCAGGAAATTTATCAGTTAGGTTACAATCACGGATTTGATGCCGGTTTGTACGACGAGGATTATGACGATGATTTTTCAGACTTTGAAGACGATTATGATGATTATAAAGTGTCATTTGGAAATGATTACGATGATGACTATGATGAAGATTACGACGACGAGGATGATTATGACGATGATGATAATCGTGGTAATCAACAACGGGACAACCAAGGAAGATATACTTCCGGTAACCGTAGCGGAAGCAACAGCAGTACAGGGCGTAGAGGCAGTTCAGGGGGCCGCGGAAGCTCAGCCGGCAGAGGAAGTTCGACAACCAGAAGCTCAGCCGGCAGAAGAACTTCTACCAGTAATACTGGCAGATCTTCTTCCGGTAACAGCAGTTCGGGGAATTCCGGCCGTGGCTCAGGTGCATCCAAAAGAGGATTCGCCGCCATGAGTAAAGCGGAAAGAACCCGTATTGCCCGCATGGGTGGAAAAGCATCCCACGGCGGAGGAAGATCGGGCTTTGGCGGTCGCCGTCATTCATAAATTGGGAGATTATCAGTATTCACGAGATACTGATAATCTTTTTTGTTTAATTAATTAAAATTAAAAATTATGCCCACAGAAAAAGAAACCAAAAAAACAGCAAATATCCCAACCGATAAAGAGGTAAAAAACATGAAAGAATCTCCGCTTCATCAATTCTTTTTAGACGGATTAAAAGATATGTATTATGCTGAAAAGGCACTCATCAAAGCACTCAAAAAAATGCAGGAATCCGCAACGACAGAAGAGTTGAAAGATGCCTTTGAAGAACATCAGTTCCAAACACAAACCCATCATTCAAGATTGGAAAAAATCTTCCGATTGCTGGGAGAAGATCCTGAAGAAAAAACATGCAAAGCCATGGACGGGCTTATAAAAGAAGCCGATGAAATCATTTCAAGTACCGAAGAAGGTAGCATGACGCGTGATGCTGCTCTGATTATTGCTGCGCAAAAAGTAGAGCATTATGAAATAGCCTCTTACGGAGGGCTTGCCCAATTAGCCGTCACCATGAAACATCATAAAGTGGCAGATATTTTGGAAAAAACACTGCAGGAAGAAGAAGATACAGATCTTCTGCTAACCGAAATAGCAGAAACTTCTATCAACATGGAAGCAGAAGAAGAAGAAGAAAAATAGCGCTCTTTTCCATTTTTTTCCCCGTTCGGAAACTGCACAGTAAAGAAAACAAAGCTGTGCAGTTTTCTATTAAACTTAAAATCATTGAATTATAAATCAGAAGTTATGGAAGAAAAAGAAAAAACCAAATTAAGGCCGGAACAGCAACAAGACCGACCCGGAATTGAAAGCAAAATGAAACCTGTTCCCGAAACAGAACCTCATGAAAATAAAAAAGGAAAACTAAACAATAAAGTCGCGTTGATAACGGGTGGAGACAGCGGAATTGGGAAAGCAACTGCTCTTTTGTTTGCTAAGGAGGGTGCAAAAATTTCAATTGCATATTTGAAAGAAGACTCCGATGCCCTGGCAACACAAGACAAAATACATTCACTGGGGGGAGAATGTTTTTTGATCAAAGGTGATCTGAGCCAAGAAAAAAATTGTAAAAAAGCAATTGAAAAAACAATCGGAGAGTTTGGAAAACTGGATATTGTGGTCAATAACGCAGCTCTTCATTGGGAATGTGAATCCATCGAAAACATTTCAACTGAACAATTAATAAAGACATTTCAGACCGATTTTTTTTCGTATTTCTGGATTACTAAATTCGCTCTTCGCTATTTAAGAAAAGGCTCTAACATTATCAATACTACATCTGTCACAGCGTACAGAGGAAGCCCTACTTTGATTGACTATTCGGCAGCAAAAGGAGCCATTGTTTCTTTTACACGCAGTATGTCTATAAACCTTATGGATAAAGGAATCCGTGTAAATGCAGTAGCACCCGGACCTATTTGGACTCCGCTGATTGCTTCTACTTTTGATGCGGACAAAGTATCAGAATTCGGCAGCAATTCGCCGATGAAACGTGCCGGAATGCCGGACGAAGTAGCTCCTTGTTATTTGTTTCTGGCAAGTGAAGATTCGAGTTATATCAGCGGTCAGGTTCTACATCCTAACGGCGGCGAAATTATCAATGGTTAAGTTTTTATAATGCTTGTATCAGGTTTTGTTCAGCTTTCATCGGTTTTGGGTCATTTATTTGACAAAGAATTCTTTATCGGAAAGGAGGAATGGGAGTTCATCTGGGAAATAATTCTGCGGACAGCCGTCATGTTTATGATCATCATAATCGGGGTGAAAATTTTAGGAAAACGCGGTGTAAAACAACTTTCCATATTTGAACTCGTAGTGGTAATAGGATTGGGCTCTGCTGCAGGTGACCCTATGTTCTACAGGGATACGGGAATCATTTCAGCAGTTTTCGTCTTTACGGTAGTGATCATTTTGTATCGTTTGATGACTTATTTGGTTGAAAAATTTCATCCATTTGAGAAATTTTTAGAAGGCCAACCCAACATTCTGATTCAAAACGGAGAATTTCATTTAAAGAATTCGAAGAAAGAGGATTTAGGAAAGGAAGAACTATTTGCTGCTCTGCGCATGAAAAATGTTTCCCAACTGGGGCAAATAGAATTAGCGATTGAAGAAATTTCAGGTGATATAAGCGTATTTTTCTTTGAAGAAGAAAAAGTAAAATACGGTCTACCTATTTTACCGGATGAAAAAAGACCCAAAATTCTATTTATAGAATCGGAAGGGTTTTATTCCTGCACTTTTTGTGCGCATACAGAAGATAAAAAAATTGGGAAAGCAGGAAAATGTGCAAAATGCACAAATAATCAATGGGTAAAATCCAGCAATGAAATCCGTATTTCCTGATCATTTAGAATGAAGTATTTTTTCATAAATTTTTATGTAATCAGTCGCCATTCTTTCTTTAGAAAAATTCTTTTCTACAAATTCACTGCAATATTTCCGATCTATATTCGGCAAATTTAAAATAGCTTCTACTGCCGAATTCACATCTTCTACCAAAAATCCTGTTTTGCCATCTTCGATCACTTCGTTCATGCTCCCTTTTTTATAAGCAATAACCGGCGTTCCGCAAGCCATCGCTTCAACCACCGAAAGCCCAAATGGTTCCTCAAAAGAAATAGGATGAAGAAATGCTACTGCATTTTGTAATAAATCTATCTTCTCTTTTCCGCCTACGCGTCCGATGAATTCAATTGAAGAATTTAAGTAAGGCTTCACCATCCTTTCAAAATAATCTTTATCCTGAATGATGCCTGCAATTAGTAAAGGTAAACCCGAATTTTGAGCAATTTCAATGGCTTCATGTACACCTTTGTCCGGATGAATTCTCCCCATAAATAACAAATAATCTTGAGAAGGATCGAGGCAATATGGATACATTTTCAAATCAATTCCATGATAAACATTTGCAATATAGTCAAGTGAAGGATGACGGTTGGAATAACTGATGGAAACATAATGCGTATTCGAATTGTATCTTTTATAAACGGGAAGGATGTCTGGAGAAGAAAAACCATGTATGGTGGTCAAGATAGGAACCTTTATCAGGCGGCTATAAGTCAGAGGCAGAAAATCAAATTGATTATGAATGATATCAAATTCATCCGCTTTTTCTATACAATTCGAGATGTGCATGCATTCCATCACTTTGGCGTTGGAAGCGGAATTTTCTTCATAACCTAACGCTGTTAAACTTTCTAATTTAGCGTTTGTAATGGAGTTACCCGTAGCAAATAACGTAACATCCAATCCGGATTTAACGAGTTCTTCTGTTAACAAAGACGTAATTAATTCCCAAGGACCATAATTTTCAGGAGGTGTCCGCCAGGCAACCGGAGCAAGCATTGCAATTTTCATATTTACACCATTTCGCTTAAAATATCGTCTACGCTTATCCGGGCAAAACGCGTTTTGGAATCGCTCACGGCATATGGTAAAATCAAATTCCGGTTAAAAACAATTGCACCACATGAATAAAGCACATTGGGCACATATCCAAACGCTTCTTCTCCCCTCGGTTCCAAAAGAGGCTTTTTAAGACGTCCGATTACATTTTGAGGATTTTCCTTTTCAAGTAACAATGCTCCAAGACAATAGCGCCTTACCGCTCCTACCCCATGCGTAATGACCAACCATCCTTCTTCTATCTCAATGGGAGAACTACAGTTTCCAATCTGAATAAATTCCCACGAATAAGTAGGCTTGGCGATCGTAATTCCCTGTTGCCAGGTGTAACAATTATCGGACTCCATCAGATAAATGGATTCGTTATCGTGTCTACCCAGCATCATGTATTTGCCGTTTATTTTTTTTGGGAACATCGCCATTCCTTTATTTTTAGCGGAAGATCCTGAAAGCGTGGAAATTTTGAAATGCAGAAAGTCTTTGGTTTCCAATAATTCAGGAAAAATATTCCGACCGTTAAAAGCCGTAAAAGTAGCGATGTAGTGAAAACTTCCGTCATCATTTTCAAAACGGATGAAACGCGCATCCTCTATACCGTTGGTCTGACTGGGAGACATGGGGAAAATAACGCGTTCGGACATACTTTGTTTTTTTTCAAAATAAGTGTCATAATTGGAAAGGGCAAGATTTCGGATGATAACGAGGGTTTCCTGAATGACCAGCGGTTCATAATTTGGAATCGCTATGTTTTCAAAATCCAGAATTCTATCCAGTTCTTCAAAAGTAAATTCATCCGGAAGGCGTTGTAAAATCAATTGGCTGATCTCATTGATAGCACCGGATTCAGCTAAGTTCCGAATGAAAAGTTCTTTCTCATATTTATGTTTCCTATTTTTTTTAGGTTCCATGATAAAAGGCATTGGCGGCTCAATCACCATATCGAAATTCTCATCTATGTATCCTTCCCTGAATACGACAGACGAAACGTGTCCTTCTCCCACCGCACGAAGACTCAGTATAAAGTTAAGTTTTTTTGAATCTGAACGCAGATCAGGATGCGGAACAATCGACGGATTGCACAAAGCAGTAGATTCCAATGCATAAAACTGGCTGAAATAAGCTCCTATAATTAATTTAGTGTTGTTATCCAGTAACATATTAGAAGCGATTTTGTCTCTTACGTTTTCATAATGTTTCATGAAAATTTCTTCTACATTGCTTTGAAAACTTCTGTAACGATGAACTACACGCTGGCTGAGACCATGTGTATGTTTTTTATCAGACGAGAGAATTCTTAAAAGTATATGTTCCACCTGCTGGGGATTTCCCGGAATAAAAGGCCTTAACAACCATCTTTTTGATGAAGGATTCAATTTAGTTTTTAATTTATAAACTTTCATAACGAAAATTTTTGAAGTTTCCTCTATCCAATTTTTCTTGAAATAATTGCATGGTCAGAAGAGAAGACAGCCAAGAAAGGGTGGATTCGGCACCTTGATTTTTATTAGTACCGTGAGAACCGATACCGTCGCGACACCCTCCCGTCAAAGGATCATAAAGGGATTCTCCAATCAAATTTGAACCTGTAAACCAATTAAATGCTATTACGGCACTGGCAAAATATTTGGGATTTTGGGTTATGGTTCCGGCAATTATGCATGCATCGATCATCGCAGCGGTCTCTAATGGCTGTTGGTCAAAATCAGCTTTTTGGTGTTCAGTCATCCAGCCGTCATTACCAATCGGGACGAAAATTTCGTTTTTAAACTGATGAATAATCAGCCAGTCAAGAATTTTCAACCCTTCTTTTATCAGTGCAGGATTTGCCAGTACATATCCGGCAGAAATCAATGATTGGGGAATACGGCAACCGTCATAGGTCACGACACCGGAACACCACAGCCAACCGGGTTTTCTATTGTTTTGAATAAGATTCCATAATTTTTCTGTTTGATTCTGAATAATTTCTGTAATTGGGAAGCCTTCATTTTTATTTTCTTTTGCTAATTCTGTCAACCCCAGCAAAGCAAAGGCAATGGAATTTGGAGATCGGAATTCTCTATGCATACATTGGTCCAGAAGTTTTTCAAGATAAAAATGAAGATATTCGAAATGCGGGTCGGCAGCCAGGGTTCCAACTGCCCAAAGCGTTCTTCCCTGACTATCGTCTGATCCTTCTTCTTCGAGCCATTCATGAGCATAATTCATGAAATTCCGGTATTTCCGGGAAATGGGATTGTAAGCGTGATCTATAAAAGATAAATAGGTTTCTGCCAGTTTTTCTATTCTGGAATTAGTAACGTAGTTTTTTTTATACAAAGCAATTACCAACAGCGCCCTTGCATTGTCATCCAAACAATAACCATGTTTCCGATCCGGTATATGATAACGGGCATGCTGAATAATTCCTGTAGAATCTGTCAGATTAAATAAGTGATCGAGTTTGAGTTCGGGCAACTTGTTCATTTTCTCTTAATTTGTAAAATTGATCCAGTTTGTACTGAGATATGGTTTTAAATAGCGAAAGGTATTTTTCTCCTATTTTTTTCCAATCAAATTGACGTGCATAATCAGCGGCTTTCATCTGGTATTTTTTCAGAATTAAATGGTTATCCAGCAGCTTATTTACACTTTTTACCAATTCAGAAGAATTATTGAATTCAAAGAAAATTCCTTTCCCGCCAGACAGTGCCTCCTGCGCATGCCAAAAGGGCGTGGAAATGATGGCGTTATGGGTCGCCATGGCATATGCTAAAGTTCCTGAGGTAATTTGCTTTTCAGATAAATAAGGAATGATGTAGATGTCTGACATTTGTAAAAATCCGAAGAGTTCTTCCTGTGTTACGAATTTGTCTATAAAAACAACATGGGCGGTTAAATCTAATTTCCGGGTAAGATTCAAAAGTGAATGACGATAATTTTCCCCTTCACTCCTGATTATATGCGGATGAGATGCACCCAAAACCACATACACGGTATCAGGATGTTTTTTCAGGATTTTAGGCAATGCCCGTAACGCCGTTTCAATGCCTTTGCTTTTTGATAAAAGTCCGAAAGTAAGAAGTACTTTTTTATTTTCAATTCCCAACTCTTCTTTATAATTTTTCAAGCGGAATTCTGCAGGGTTGGGGATTCCATGACCGATTATGTGAATTTTCGATTCGGGTATTTTGTATATTTGAGAAAGCATCTTTTTACCCATTCCGGACATCACTACGATATGCGAGGAATGAATACCTATTTGCTCTAAAATGCTTTTCTGTTCGGGAGATGGCGTATCTAAAATAGTGTGAAGCGTAGTGACTATAGGAATTTTTAATCGTTTGATTAATTCAATGAGGTATTTTCCGTTTTCTCCTCCGTAAATTCCAAATTCATGTTGTATATACACTGCATCCATTGCTGCGGCATTGATAAAATCGCTCGCTTTTACATAATCCTCTATTATATGCTGATTTATCTGAAATTTGACTTCAGGAGGATAATCGTAATTTTCACCATCGTTTACAGCCATCACAATACATTCGTTTTCTGCCAAGCAGATATTTTTATACAAATCATAAGTAAAACTTGCAATTCCGCATTTGCGTGGAAGGTAAGAACCAATTAGTATAATCTTTTTCATATTCTGACTCATTTTTTTCGTTAATCATTTTAATTTTAACCCATCAGTTAGATTAAAATGAACATCCAATAATACGTAGAGAAGAAAGGATTTTTTATGATTCAGATCACAAACAATTGAGTAGAAATAGCCTAAAATAGTGGTCATCAAACTTTTAAATTTACTGTTATGGAAACTTTCGGAATCATCGTCACCCTAGTATGCTTGGTATTGTTGGCAGGAGTTACAATTTGGTTTGTGAGTAAAAGAAATCCTCCGCAAACCAATCCTCCCGAAGAAATAAAGTCTCAAACCGAAAAACCAAAACCGGACGAAATAGAAGATCCTCTGAATCCGTAAAGTTTGGGCAAGGGATATTTTTACAGCAAATCTTAGTTCATTTTCTGAAATTGTATCATGATTTGGCTTTCTGATTTGATATCAAACATAGTTTGGGAAATAAGAAAGGAAAATCAGATAAGCTGGATGTCGGAAGCAAATTCGGCTCCGACATATTTTTCAGGATTTGCGTTTTTCCAGTAATGCGAAGTTGAATTCGGAATTCCTTTAGTAAATTTTTCAGGTAAAATTTCATTTTGAATCCCAAAGCATAACAGACTTTTACATCTGTATAGTACTTTTGTAAATTTCCATGGTTTTAGGTCGGGCGGAATATAAAAACATCACATTCAATCTTAGCTCTCAGTATCTATTATTTTTTTGAATTAACATTCAAGATGCGAAGCATTCATGAATTCCTAAAAAACAAATAAGAAAAATAATGAACTAATTTTCAAATTCTCCATAAAATGTTTCGAACCCAATAAGGTTTTGATAATTCACTTAATATGTTGATTTACAGATTTAATTGGTTCGAGATTGTGGCGAGAGGGACCAGCCATTAGAATTAATTGTGAAAGAAAAAAACGATTTGGGTAAAGATGATATAA
>CALLXZ010000544.1 GCA_937875605.1 uncultured Moheibacter sp. | reverse complement strand
ATTGACATTCGTGAACCCTATGAATTGGAAATCGACGGAACCGTTGAAAAAGCAATCAACATTCCCATGGGGCAAATTCCCGAGAAATTAGAGGAAATCAAAGAAATGCCAAGACCCGTGGTGGTTTTTTGCCGAAGCGGCGGAAGAGCTTCTTCCACGTTGAGCTTTTTAATAGAAAACGGAATAGAAGAAGTATTCAACGGAGGTGGATTTGCCGATGTAAATGAGATTTTGAATTCTTAAATCAATCAAATTATAAAAACCTGGCGTTTATAAAAAACCGTCAGGTTTATTTTTTTATAATATGAACAAAAAAGAACGTGCTCAATTTGTGATAGAGCAATTGGAAAAACTTTATCCGCAACCGCCCATTCCACTTGACCATACTGATCCTTTTACGCTTTTGGTAGCCGTTATGCTTTCTGCACAAACGACCGATAAAAAAGTAAATGAAGTGACACCGGATTTATTTGCAAGAGCGAATAATGCTAAAGCGATGAGTTTACTGGAAGTAGATGAAATCAAAGAAATCATCAAACAAATCGGTTTGTCTAACACAAAAGCAAAAAACCTGAAAAGACTTTCAGAAATTTTGGTTGAGAAATATGACGGAGAAGTTCCTTCTACTTTTGAGGAATTGGAAGAATTGCCCGGCATTGGTCATAAAACCGCTTCAGTTGTGATGTCGCAAGCATTCGGGCATCCTGCATTTCCCGTCGATACGCACATTCACCGATTGATGAATCGATGGAAACTGAGCAACGGAAAATCGGTGGAACAAACCGAAAAAGACGCTAAAAGGCTTTTCCCAATTGAAACCTGGAACAAATTGCATCTTCAGATTATTTATTATGGAAGAGAATTCTCACCGGCAAGAAGCTGGAACCTGGAAAAAGATTTCATCAGTAAAAAAATTCTCTCTAAATAGTTCCATATAAACTTAACGTTAAATCCGGCTAATATTTATTAAATTTGCCGATTATAATTGAATCTTCCGTTATGCTAAATACAGTAATCACCGGGTCAGGCCATTTCTTACCGAAAAGAATTGTAAAAAACACCGATTTTCTGCACTATGAATTTTACGACGAACAGGGTGTTTTTATCGAAAAGCCTGTTTCGGAGATCATTCAGAAATTTCAGGAGATTACCGAAATTGAAGAAAGAAGATATGCTGAAGATTCCGATTTCACTTCTGATTTAGCTGTTTATGCTGCCCAACAAGCAATTGAAGAAGCAGGCGTCGACAAAGAAGATTTGGATTACATCATTGTTGCCAATAACTATGGCGACATAGACCCTACTCATAGACAAGTAGACAATATGCCTTCCTTAGCAACACGTGTCAAACATAAATTAGGAATAAAAAATAATCATTGTCGTCCTTACGATATGCTTTTTGGCTGTCCGGGCTGGATTGAAGGATTGATTCTGGCACATCATTTATTTTTATCGGGAACCGCCACCAAGGCTTTAGTGATTGGAGCCGATACTTTATCAAGAGCGGTAGATCCTCATGACCGTACTGCGATGATTTTTGCGGATGGAGCGGGAGCTGTTGTTCTGGAATCCAAAAAAGCTAACCGGAAATTCGGAATCATCAGTTACGATACGCTTTCTGACAGTATGGATGAAATGACGTATTTGACCAATGATATTTCGTTGAAAGAAGGATATGAAGGATCTAAAATAAACATCAAAATGCGTGGACGAAAAGTGTATGAATATGCTTTGAGAAAAGTTCCGGCTTTGATAAAAAGAGTGATTGATAATTCAGGGGTGGATGTAAATTCCATCCAGAAAATCTTACTTCATCAAGCGAACGCAAAGATGGATCATGCGATGATCGAACGTTTGTTTCGATTATACAACATCACAGAAGTTCCGCATGGTGTAGCGCCTATGACGGTACAGAAATTCGGAAATTCTTCCGTAGCTACTGTTCCTACGATGTATGATTTGATTGCTAAAAAACAATTGGAAAATCATGAATTCCATCCAGGAGACAACATTGTTTTAGGGTCTGTTGGCGCCGGGATGAATATCAATGCGATTCTTTATAAATTCGAATAATCTAAGTTCGATTTTCAGATAGAAATCGAACTAAATAATATTTTTTTTGAACTTTTATTAATTGACTTTCAGTTAATTAAACGACAACCTATCTTAATTCTATTTTTTTTGAAAAATTCATGTGACTTTATGTAAAGTCTTGTGTCAAAATAAATGAAGACAAATAAATGGCGTTCCAAAATACTATTGATACAATCAGTGATGAGGAACTCATACAGGAGATAACGAAATCAAATGACACACATTTGTTCGGAATTCTGTATGATAGGTATGTGTCTTTGGTATACAATAAATGTTTAGGATTTATCGGGTCAAAAGAAGAAGCACAAGATCTGACCCATGATATATTCGTGAAGCTCTTTGTCAAATTGAAAACATTTAAAGGTGATTCCAAATTTTCGACTTGGATTTATGCTTTTACCTATAATCATTGTGTAAATTATCTGCAAAGAGAAGTGAAAGGAAAGAAAAACACATTCTCTGTAAAGGAAGAATACGAAGATGAAACGATAGATGAAATTGCAGACGAAAAAATCTTTGAACTGAAAGCTGAAAAGCTAAATCAAGCCCTTCAGCTTATATCCCCAAATGAGAGGGCTATGTTACTGATGAAATATCAGGATGATTTAAGTATTAAAGAGATTGCATCTGCCAATGAATTGGGAGAAAGCGCTGTAAAAATGCGTCTTAACCGTGCAAAAACCAATCTAATTAAAGTATATAATAACTTGTAACCCATGCAGAATCCGTTTAAAAATATCGTTGAAAACCAGCAAGTCCCGGAGATGCTCCGAGACCGGGTGATGGGTGACATCAGGATGATTAAACTATCACTGGACTTAGCCGATTTAGTTGCTGTTAAGTACCCATCATCTATTATGGATTTATTAGGCGCATCTGAAAAAACGAAAAAAGGAAAAAACAACAAATAAAAACCTGTTACTATGGAACTACCTTTAGATTTAATTGAGAATTTTTATGCTGATGCTTTAAGAACCCTTCCTCAGATTTTGAAAGGAATTGGATTTATCTTAATCGCTTTTATCGCTTACAAAGTTGTTTTGTGGATTGTAAAAAGGATTTTAAAGATGTCCAAAATCGAAAAAGTAAATAATCTAGTAAATGATATGGATTTTTTACAAAATTCAAACATCAAAATTAACCTGACCAATATTGTAACGGGAATTGTTAAATTCGTGATGGTTCTGTTTATACTGATTGTCGGTGCTGAGTTTCTAAACCTACGAATTGTTTCAGAACAAATCGGAAAACTGATTGAGTACCTTCCTAAATTATTGATTGGTTTCTTGATTTTTGTATTTGGAATCTATCTGGCATCACAAGCAAAAAAGCTAATTCATAACCTTATTAAATCTATTGATTCCGGAGGAGCAAAAGCCATTAGTTCAGTAGTTTTTTACTTGATTTTTGTCTTTGTCTCCATAACGGCACTTAACCAGATAGGCGTTAACACCCAGATTATTTCAGATAATCTTTCCTACATCATAGGGGCGGCTTTGATTGCCGTTACAATTGCGATAGGATTGGGTTCAAGAGATATTGTTTACCGCTTGATTTTAGGATTTTATACAAAAAAGAATCTGGAAATCGGAATGAAGATTCAAATTGGAGAAGTTGTCGGAGTAATTGAATCCATAGATAACATCTGTTTGGTTTTGAAAACAGAAAAAGATAAAATTGTTTATCCAATTAAGAAAATTACCAATAGTGAAATTAAAATTTTAGATAATATAATAATTTAATTAATTGTCCCTAAACTAAAAAATGGTTTAACAAATTCCCTAACCGTTATCAAAAAAGTTAAACCTAAAATGCTGCCGGCCCCTAACCGGCAGTTTTTTTTTAATTTTTTGTTAATGAATTTTAACGTTCGTTAATCTTTTCATAAAGTTTTTCTATTCGGGTATAACGACTCACTATTCCTATTAGATTTGCGTTTGTAAAGAAAAAATAATCCAAAATTATCAGAACGCAATTAAGGATGAAGGGAGTCAATATTTTCATAATTCTAACTATCTCAATTTTAACAACATCGTGTGGATCATTGATTTCCACAACCCAAGCTAAATCAAGCTATGTCCCTCTTGAACGCTCTTATTACACCCAAAGCTCTATAATCAATAAAAAATTATACGCTGAAAATAAATCGGAAGAAGTTAAATCCGTTAAAGTTCAGCCAGAAAAATCAGCCATTGATGAATTAAACGAAATTCATAATATGGCGATGAATTCTTTTGTTACCCAAATTTTATCCGAAGCCGAAACCTATTTAGGAACTCCTTATCGTTTTGGAGGAACTTCCCGAAACGGGATCGACTGCTCTGCCTTCGTACAAAGCGTTTTCCAAATGTTTAATCACGAACTCCCAAGAGTTTCAGCAGCTCAGGCGAAAGAAGGACAAGTAGTTTCTAAAGAAGATCTTCGTGCCGGTGATTTAGTTTTCTTCGCTACCAACGGAGGAAGTCGTGTTTCACACGTGGGGATCGTTCATAATGTTTCCGATCTAGGCGAGATTGAATTTATCCACGCATCCACTTCTCAGGGAGTTGTCGTTTCTCCTTTAAGTCAAGCTTATTGGTCGAAACGGTATCTTTACGCAAAGAGAATTATTGATTAATTCCTAAATTTTCACGAATCCATTTTTCCGCAATCAAGTAAGGATTGTTTGTTTGCTCATTTTGTACATTCTCAGTGTCGTTTTTATACATATTCATCGCATAACGCGTAACTTGTTCCTTTATATATTCCTTTACTCTTAATTGGCTTTGCTTTAACCTTCTTTCTTTCAGAAAACCATTCGAATCCATTTCGTTAAAATAACTCAAAACACTATCCCAAACTTCTTCCAAACCCTTGCCCGTTAGTCCGGAGCCTAAAAGAACTTTTCGTTTCCAACCCGAGTCCTTTTGAGGAAGAAATTGCAAGGATCTTGCCAAAGTCACTTTCACTTCCTTGGATTTCTCTATTCCGAAATCATCGGTTTTGTTCACAAAAATCAAATCTGACATTTCCATAATCCCTCTCTTTATCCCTTGTAATTCATCCCCTGCACCGGGAATTTGTAAGAATAAAAAGAAATCGGTCATATCATTTACTAAAATTTCAGACTGCCCTACTCCGACTGTTTCAATCAGCACCACATCAAATCCTGCGGCTTCACAAAGCAATATAGCTTCATACGTCCGGGAAGCTATACCCCCCAAAAAACCGCCTGTTGCAGAAGGACGAATGTATGCTTCCGGATTTCTCGCCAATTCCTCCATTCGGGTCTTATCACCCAAAATACTTCCACCCGAAAGTGTACTACTTGGATCAATTGCTAAAACTGCCACTTTCAAACCCTTAGATGTTAACAACTTTCCAAATCCTTCAATAAACGTACTTTTACCCACACCGGGAACACCCGTTATCGCTATCCTTTTGGACTTTCCGGTAAAAGGCATCAATTCCTGAATCAAGAAATGGGCTTTTTTCTGATGTTCAGGAAGTGAGCTTTCTGCAAGCGTAATGGCTCGGCTCAGTAAAACACGGTTGCCGTTTTGGATTCCTTGTGCTAATTCTTCTATGCTTTCGGTTTTCATCTGGAACAAATGTATGAAATTGGCTGTAGAATTTGATTGGCTGTTAAAATCCATTTTTATACTTTTAATGAAAATTTCAATTTGAAACCTGATTTTTTACAAGCAGGCGATAAAGTCGCCATCGTTGCTCCATCCGGAAGAGTTTTCAAAGAAGAACTTCAGGAAAACCTTGAATTCTTAAAATCGATGGAATTAACTCCTGTATTTGGGAATCATTTGTTTGAAGATTACTATAGTGGTTATCACTATGCCGGAAGAATTGAACAGCGTTTGCGGGATTTTCAATTTGCCATAGACAACGAGGAAATAAAAGCCGTTTGGTGCGCCAGAGGTGGCTATGGAGCAGTACAACTTCTTGACAAATTGAATTGGGATACATTTCTCCAGAAACCAAAATGGATCATCGGTTATTCCGACATTACAGCATTTCATAACCATCTGAACAATTGGGATATCCCAACCTTACATGCCGTAACCGTTAAAAAATTAAATGTAATTTATCAAAATGAAACCTTGGAAACTCTAAAAACAGTACTTTTCGGAGAAAAAGTAAAGTATCAAATCCAGTCGCATCCATTTAACAAAATTGGAACTTCAAGAGGAAAATTAGTGGGAGGAAATCTTTCCATCATTTATAGTTTATCGGGAAGTTTATCAGCTATTAAAGGGGAGAATCTTATTCTTTTTATTGAAGACTGGAACGAGAACTGGTACCATCTGGATAGAATGATGATGAATTTGAAACGTTCTGGATTATTGAGCAGCATAAAAGGTTTGGTGGTTGGAAGTTTCACCCGAATGGACATAGAAGATGAAAATCCGGAATTCTTGTCAGATTACGATTCAACTTCTTATGAAATAATTCGTCAATTTATGGAAAATTATACGATTCCCGTTTGCTATCAATTTCCGGCAGGACATATCGGAGACAATCGCGCTTTGATGATGGGAAATGAAGTGAAATTGAATGTTTATGAGAATAATGCTAACTTAGAATTTATTTAAAATGAATAATTTACACATCATACAACATCCGCTTATTCTTTCTAAAATGACACAAATTCGTCGGAAAGAAACACCGACTAAAATGTTTAAAGAGTTAGTAAATGAAATTTCATCACTTATGTGTTATGAAATCACCCGCGAACTGGAAACAGAAACGTTTGAAATTGAAACGCCTGTTTGCAAGACCACCGGATACAGAATAAAAGGTGAGGATTTGGTTTTGGTTCCGATACTCAGAGCGGGATTGGGGATGGTAGAAGGGATTCAGAATCTAATTCCAAATGCGAAAACAGGACACATCGGGATTTACCGGGATCATGACACTTTACAACCTGTAGAATACCTTTGTAAACTTCCACCGAACATGGAAAAACGTGATATCATTATTCTGGATCCGATGTTGGCAACGGGTGGTTCGGCTGTAAAAGCCATTGAAATCCTGAAATCCTACGATGTAAAGTCGATACGGCTGGCTTGTTTGGTAGGTTGTCCGGAAGGAGTTGAATTCGTTCATAAAAATTATCCTGAAATTCCAATTTATTTAGCGGCGATGGATGAAAGATTAAATGAAAACGGATACATAGTTCCGGGATTGGGCGACGCAGGTGATCGGTTATTTGGAACCAATTAAAAATGGCACAGCACAACGAATTTGGAAAAGAAGCAGAAAAAAGAGCGGCAAAATTTTTAGAAGAGAAAAATTACACCATTCTGAAAAAAAACTGGCATTTTCTAAAAGCCGAAATCGACATCATAGCTAAAGATTTAACTTCCAATGAAATTGTAATTGTAGAAGTAAAAGCGAGAAAATTTAATCCGTTGGTTGAACCTGAAGAAGCTGTAACTAAAACCAAACGAAATTTACTGGTTCGCGCAGCCAATGCGTACATTACTGAAAATGAGATTGATTTAGAAACAAGATTTGACATCATCAGTATTTACAAATCCAGCTCTGACTGGGAAATTAACCACCTTAAAAATGCTTTTCTGAGTTTTGAATAGTTGGTATGTTATTTGAATTTTAAACTTATGTGAATTAATTCGAAAATTAATTTTAATTTAGTATAAAACAAAAAGATTATGAAAAAATTACTGACCGCCTCGCTTGTATTGTTTTTTGGAATGTTGGCATATGCCCAAAGTCCAATTGGAACTTGGAAAACAATTGATGATAAAACCGGAAAGGAAAAATCCCATGTAAAAATTTATGAAACGAAATCCGGAAAATTACAAGGTGACGTAGTAAAGATTTTAACTCCGGGAAAAGAAAATGCAAAATGCACCGAATGTGACGGAGACAATAAAAATAAAGCCATCAAAGGAATGACCATCATCTGGGGATTGGATAAAGATGGAAAGGAATGGACAAGTGGCCATATCATCGATCCAAACTCAGGAAAACAATACAAATGCAGTATGAAACTTAAAGATGATAACACGCTGGAAGTGAGAGGTTATTTAGGCGTTTCTCTTTTAGGGAGAACCCAAACCTGGACAAGAGTTGATTAATCTTTAACTTTAATAAAAATCAAAAATCTCTTTACTCTCAGTTGAAAGAGATTTTTTTTATTTTTGACCTCTAATAGATACAAATGAAAAATCTTTTCAAAATCCTCATTACATGTCTTTTTTTCTACAATTGTAGTGAGACCGACGTTCTGAATGAAACCGGAAATTTAGAAGTTACGGACTTTCATTTGCCTGTATTACCTCCTAATTTTGAATACGAAGGATGGCTTTTGGTTGATGGAAGCTATGTTTCTGTTGGCAAGATAACCAATGATTCACTAACCAACAATCGTGCGAGATTTAGCAAGATTGAAATGGAAGACCTGAATAGAGCACAGTCTTTTGCCATCACAGTCGAAACAAGTTCCTCTCCTGCCCCGTCCAATTTTGTTTTATTGGTCGGAGATTTCAATGGAAATACGGCTACACTTTCTCCAAACGCCGAGATTTCAAATGGAGTTCTCAGTCTTGCAAATCGAATTTCAGCTTCTTATACGATTCAAAATGCTTCAGTTCCTGCCACAGACACTGGAAATTATGATGTGAATGGTGTATGGTTTTTTAAAGGTGAAGGTGCAAATTCAGAACGCACCCTTGAATTGGATTATTATGATTTAAAATACCAAGCTTGGTTAGTTAAAACAATAGGTAACTCCAATTATAATTTGAATATCGGTGTGATTGAAAATGATACTATTGCCGATAATTCAAGAATATTTATTCCTTCCCCTTACGCATCCAATATTCCTGATTTTCCAGGAGAAGATTTTTTACAGCAGCCCGGTGGTGAAAATGTTCCGACTTTCCCTGAAAACTTTTTTCCTGTAGATGTAAGAGGGGCTAAAATTATCATTACACCTATTCTTTCAGGATATAATAGTATTGAAACCCCATTTCCTGTCCATATTTTGGAAGCCACGATTCCTACTGATGCGATAAAAGACCCAAATCTAACACGTGATTTTCAAATCAATACCAACTTTGGAGCAAAAGCTACAAAACTCTAAGAATTCGTTCTTAGTATTTTTTGTATCTTTGCACCGTAAAACCAGAAAGGGGTGCTTTTCGCTACGGCAAAAGGCTGAGATTATACCCAAAGAACCTGGGCGGGTAATGCTGCCAAGGGAAGTTGCAAAACTTTTCCCTATTTCTTTTGAATTAATTATGCCGAATTTCCGGAGATTCCGTGCATTTAATTTCTAAGAAAAGGAAATCTACACAAAGGGTAAATCCACCTTTCATTTAAATTATTAAAAAATGAAAAGTAGGATTTTTTTATGCGCTGTATTCAGCGGAATTTTAGCATTTGGACAAGTTGATGAAATACAGGATTCAACCACAATCGAATTAGAAGGAGCAGAAATCATTCAAAGACTACCTGTAACTTCTGAAAGATTAACTCAAAAACAAATTCAGCAAAGGAATTTAGGGCAAGACATCCCAACACTTTTGGGAAATGCCATATCGGTGGTCACGACGAGTGATGCCGGAGCAGGAATCGGCTATTCATCAGCCAGAATCCGGGGAATTGGTCAGGAACATATTAACATCACACTAAACGGAGTTCCTGTCAATGACGGCGAATCGCAAGGTGTATTTTGGGTCAATATGCCCGATCTGGCTTCATCTACCAACTCGATTACGATTCAACGCGGTGTCGGAACTTCTACATCAGGAACGGGTGCTTTTGGGGCGATTATCAACATTGACACTTCAGAACCTTCAAGGAATTCTTTTTTGGAATCGGCGAATTCTTGGGGAAGTTTTGGTACACAAAAGTATTCGCTTCAAGGTGGAACAGGTGAAATTCTTGGTGGAAAACTGAGAATTGATCTGAATGCTTCTTTGATTAAATCGGATGGATATATTGACCGTGCGGCGAGTGATTTATATTCGTATGGAATGAATGCGAAATACAACGTGAACGAAAATACGAGTTTCCGTTACTGGACATTTTTCGGAAAAGAAAAAACGTATCAGGCATGGAACGGGATTGATGCGGAAACGATGCGAATGAACCGCACATTTAATTCATCTGGAGCGATTTATGATGAGGATGGAAATATCATTGATTATTACAATAACGAAACGGACAATTACCAGCAACATCACAACCATTTGGTTTGGGAGCAGCGTTATGGAAATGGGTGGAAAAGCAATACCACACTTTATTACACAAGAGGAAAAGGTTATTACGAAAATTACAGACAAGGAGAAACTTTGGCAGATTTTGGAATTGACAGCGATTTAGAGAAAGATTTAGTTCGTCAGAAACATTTGGACAATCATTTTTATGGATTGAATTTCAATTTGGAAAATCAACAATTGGGTAATTTAAAATTCTTTACTGGAATTTCTGCAAGTCAAT
The DNA here is from genome assembly GCA_937875605.1 of uncultured Moheibacter sp. Classification (GTDB taxonomy): domain Bacteria; phylum Bacteroidota; class Bacteroidia; order Flavobacteriales; family Weeksellaceae; genus Moheibacter. The sequence continues at coordinate 2,820 of CALLXZ010000544.1, read as the reverse complement.
ACATTAATGATCATTATGGAAAAATAATTTGGATTAAAGACTTGGAAAATCAGAATACTAATTTTGAATTCTACCGAAATGAATCTACTAAAAATGACATTTCGGCTTATGCAAAAGCACTTTACAAAGTAAATAAATTCGAATTTTTTGGAGATTTACAGTATCGTTTTGTGGATTACACTACCAAATCTGTTCCCGACGGAGAAAGCGGTGAAGAGGCTTTCAGACCGATGAATGATACATTTAATTTCATCAATCCGAAAGCCGGATTTAATTATTTCGCTTCACAAAAAGATGTTTTGTATTTCTATTATGGGATGACCCACAGAGAGCCAAAACGCGCAGATTATATGGACAGCAACGATTTTATAGAATTTGGAATTCATCCTAAACCTGAAAAGTTGCATGATTTTGAATTAGGTTATAAAAAATCAGGAAGGTTAAATCTTACTGCAAATGCTTTTTATATGTATTACATCGACCAACTGGTAGCAAATGGGAAATTGAATGATGTGGGAGAATATATCAGAGAAAATGCCGGAGAAAGCTACAGAGCTGGAATTGAGTTGAGTGCGAATTATGGTTTAATTCCACAAAAACTTTCGGTCTTTGGAAATCTGACATGGAGTTCTAACAAAATTTTAAACCATAAAGAAATTGAATACGATGCTGACTGGACGCCAACAGTTGTAGATTACGGAACAACAACGATTTCTTTTTCTCCGGACTGGATTGGTTCGTTGGGAATTGAATATGCGCCTGTGAAGCCTCTATCACTGAGCGTTATTAATAAATTTGTGGGAGAACAATTTCTGACGAATACTGAATTGGAAGATGGAAAATTGGACAGCTATTTTTTGACCGATGTTATTATTCGTTACGCTCCGAATTGGTTTAATTTGAAGAACTTGGAATTCTCATTATTAATCAACAATGTGTTTGATGTCGAATATGAAAGCAACGGAGCTTATTATGACCAACCTTATTATTATCCACAAGCGGGAATCAATGTTCTAGGCGGATTTAGAATTCGATTGTAAATTATTTACGAATAATCAGAATTAATTCAACAAAAAAAGCGACTCAATTACGGGTCGCTTTATATTTAAAATCGAATCGGAAGGATTATTTAATAACAATTTTCTTGTTTACTTCTAAACCTTTTCCTTCAGTTTTGATGATGTAAATTCCTTTTTGGTTAATTCTCACTTTTACTTCTTTTTGGTTGGAAGTATTTTTCTGCGTTTGGATTAATTTACCCGTCATATCAAAAACAGAAATATTTTCGATGGATTTCGCATCATTTTCCAATTTAACAACCACCGTATTATTTGTTGTATTGTAAACTGAAATATCTTTTCTTTCCTGATAGTTGAAATCATTTGTATCCATGTTAATATCCCAGATCTGCTGAACGAATTCAGGATGATCGATATATGGGTTTCTGTTATCTTGGTGTTCGTAATAAATCAAATCATTAATGTCACGCTCTCTCTGACTAACAGGATCCATGATATGCCACTGCGCAAGCATTTGTAAAAATGTTTCGTTAAATACTTTATTATTTGAACCATCAAACATCGCTTTTACTTCAGATCCTCCGGAAGAAGAATAGAAATTGCTCATTCTATTTTCATAACAAGTAGCGAAATAAAAGAATGCTCTTGCTACATCTCCTTTGAATTCATCAATTGGTTCCATAACAGTAATACTATTATTTCCTACAAATTTACCTTTTAAAGTTCCGTTTTTTGATTTACACGGAAGATTTGTCGCACCACTGTTACAAGGAGCTGCATTATTTGGATTTATGATTTCCCCAAAAGCATAATTTCCTCTCCATCCATTCACTTTACTATCTGTTGGCCAAACGTGAAAGGCATCAGCTCTCATCGGAAGTCCTTCACTGAAATAAGATTGTGGAATCAAGTGTTCTCTGTTCATCGCATCGCCTTCATTTGCTCCCGAACCCATACTCTCGTTTGCGTTGAAATTGTAAGGATCTGGACCTGCGGGATTTTCAGAATAAATATCCAAAATGGTGTTATCCATTTCATAGTATTTATCACGAAAACCATTTTTAGCATTATTACTTGCATATAAATCTCTCAACGCATTGTAACTTTGAGCGTCAAAATTTTTAATAATATTATGCAATTTTGTTTTTAACTGAAATCCTTCTAATCCCTCGGCATCGTCATAATAACCTGTAGGAATTTGCGCACAAGCAACTGTTGAAAGCGCAATTGTAAAGATTAAGCTGTTTAGTTTCAATAAATTCTTCATGTTATATTATACTATTTGAACTGCAAAAGTATTAATTTAGATAAAACCAAGTTCTTAAATAATTAAAATATTTTTTTTCAAAACTATTGCAGATATAAAATTTTGTTATAATTTTGCGCTCTCATTCACTTAATGACAAGTGTGTGTAACAATTAAAAAGAAATTTCCGGATTTCAAAAAGATTTAAATTTTATGGCAAATCATAAGTCAGCATTAAAAAGAATTAGACAAAACGCAGTAAAGAGAGATAGAAACCGTTACTATCATAAATCAGCTCGTACTGCTATTAAAAACTTGCGTGCAGAAACTGAAAAAGCAACTGCTGAAGAACAATTTCCAAAAGTTTCTTCTCAGATTGATAAGTTGGCAAAACGCAATATTATTCATAAGAATAAGGCATCTAACTTAAAAAGTAAATTAGCTAAGCATATTGCTGCTTTAGCATAAGAAAATAATTGATGGCCCGTTCGTCTATCGGTTAGGACTCAAGATTTTCATTCTTGCAAGAGGGGTTCGATTCCCCTACGGGCTACA
>CALLXZ010000543.1 GCA_937875605.1 uncultured Moheibacter sp. | reverse complement strand
GCGCATTATTCGCATCGTAAAATTCAAAGTGAAAAATTGGTTGAATTAGGCGAAAAAGAAGAATACGAACCACTTAGTCGAATCGCTTACTGGGAAGAAAGAAAAAAGGAAGAATAAGATCTATTTATCTTCCTGATTTAAAATGCATATGATTTGGAATCCAATCTATTTTATGCATATTTAATTTTAAATTACATGCAAATCCCGAAAAGTTCACCATAGTTGTTTGATAAGCAATTTTTAGTTTTGTATACTTTATAATCAATTAAAAATCAAAGAAATGTCAAGAAACGATGTAAAAGGAAAGGTTGTTCTAATCGCTGGTGGCGGAAAGAATTTAGGAGGATTATTGAGCAGAGATTTCGCTGCAAAAGGAGCCAAGCTGGCGATTCATTATAACAGTGAAAGTTCAAGAGCAGAAAGTGAAAAAACATTGGCAGATGTTCAGGCTTTAGGTGCAGAAGCATTTTTGTTTCAGGGAGATTTGACAGAAGTTGCAAACATTACCCATTTTTTTGACGAAACCATTTCTAAATTCGGAGGAATCGATATTGCGATTAACACTGTGGGTATGGTTTTGAAAAAACCTTTTGTCGATACGACGGAAGAGGAGTATGATACGATGTCCGATGTAAATTCAAAAGCGGCTTATTTCTTTCTTCAGGAAGCAGGTAAGAAAGTTAATGACAATGGGAAAATCTGTACAATTTTGACATCCTTACTGGCGGCTTATACAGGATTATATTCTACTTATGCAGGCATGAAAGCTCCTGTAGAGCACTTCACAAGAGCCGCCTCCAAAGAATTTGGGCCAAGAGGAATATCTGTAACCGCAGTCGCTCCAGGTCCCATGGACACGCCATTCTTTTACGGTCAAGAGGCGGATGAGGCAGTTGCTTATCACAAATCAGCATCGGCTTTGGGAGGATTAACCGATATTAAAGACATCGCACCACTGGTTGAGTTTTTAGTAACTGACGGTTGGTGGATTACCGGTCAGACGATTTTCGCAAACGGAGGTTATACCACAAGATAAAATTCTTACATTTCGTAAAAATATTTTTAAATTGAATTACGAAGAATTTATTTTCCCTGTAAAAACAAATTGGCTCATCCTGAATTTCAGCGATGGGCTGATTTAGGTTTTGGAGATGGTGTTTTTTAAATTACTGGCTGAAAATTTACCTTCTCAAAAGTTAGATTCTGTAAGGGAAAGTGGATTTTCAATTAATTTCCAAATCCATAAAGTTTGTAAAAACTTAATGTAAATTTGTAGAAAATTAAATAACTAACACAAGTTGAATTCTTATAAAATCAAAGATTTAGCACAAATCATAGAAGCCAACATCATGGGTAAGTCGGTTGGCGATGTGGAAGAAATATACATTGATTCTCGTACGATTTACCAACCTCAAAACGGGATTTTTTTTGCTTTCAGCGAATTTCAGAAAGAGGGAAACTTATTTCTGCAGGATGCTTACAAAAAAGGAATTCGGTTTTTTGTTTGTCAAGACGTAACGGAACCAGCAGCAGATGCTGTTTATCTGAAAGTCGATTCTCCTTTGAAAGCCTTGCAAAAATGGGCAGAATTTCATCGAAACCGATTTGTACTTCCGGTAATCGGAATTACAGGAAGTAATGGAAAAACCATCGTTAAAGAATGGTTGAACCAACTTTTATGGAAAGATTTTCTCATCGTTCGAAGTCCGAAAAGTTATAATTCCCAAATAGGAGTTCCGCTTTCTGTTTTACAAATCAAACCGGAAAATAATCTGGGGATTTTTGAAGCTGGTGTTTCACAGTCTGGCGAAATGAATAAATTGGAAGAAATCTTACAGCCCGAAATCGGTGTTCTGACACATATCGGTTCTGCGCATCAGGAAAATTTCACATCCAAGCATCAGATTATTTTGGAAAAAATCCAGTTGTTCCGAAACGCGAAAAAAATCATTTATAATTCTGATAATGAGGATGTAAATAATTTAATACAAGATATTTATTCTAATGAAAAATTTGAATTGGTGACATTTGGCCGAAATGAAAACAATACCATTCAAGTTCTTTCTGTTATGGATATTCCAATTGGAAAAGAAATGAAAATTCGTTGGAATTCAACGAATTACGAATTTAAAATTCCATTTCATGATGAAGCGTCTGTCGAAAATATTTTGACTGTTTTAACAACGATTGTTTCGCTGGATTTGGATTTGGACCATTATTTACCTCAAACGGAGTTTTTGTTGCCGATTGAAATGCGTTTGGAAATTAAAGAAGCCATTCGGAATTCTATTTTGATCAATGATACGTTTAACTCCGATTTGCACTCCGTAAAAGTGGCGCTGGATGTTTTAGCACAACAACCTTTTCAAAGGAAAAGCCTGGTATTGACCGATGTTTTACAAAGCAATTTAAACAAACACGAACTCTATAGAAAAGTATCGGAGTTGGTCAATTCGTATAAACTAAATGATTTGGTTTTAATTGGAGAATTCATTCCAAAATATAAAAATCTGTTCAAAACAAAAGCCCGTACATTTGAAACTACGGATGAATTCCTGCAAACACTAAGCATCCAAAATGTACATGATGAAGCGATTTTGCTGAAAGGCGCCCGCCCATTCCAATTGGAGAAAATTTCTGCTTTTCTGGAGAAAAAATCCCATGATACGGTGTTGGAAATCAATTTGACTGCATTGGTTGACAATTTGAAGTATTTTAAAAAACAACTTCATCCCACTACTAAAATAATGGCGATGATTAAAGCCAATAGCTACGGAGCAGGAAGTTTTGAGGTTTCACAAACACTTGAACATCAGAAAATTGATTATTTAGGAGCGGCATATGCTGACGAAGGAGTCGAACTTCGCAAAGCCGGAATTACGCTTCCGATTATCGTGATGAATCCGGAACAAAACAGTTATTCGGGGATTATTGATTATAAACTGGAACCGGAAATCTACAGTTTGCGGGTACTGGAATTATTTGTTCAAAAATTAAAGGAAAAATCCATTACCGTTCCGTTTCCCATTCACCTAAAAATCGATTCAGGAATGAACCGATTGGGATTGAGAATGAACGAATTGGATGAATTGATTTCAAAATTGAATAATGAAAAATCCGTTGTTGTAAAGTCCATCTTCACGCATTTGGCGACAGCCGATGTTCCCGAAGAAAAAGCATTTGCTTTTCAGCAATTGCAAAGATTTGATGAAGCTTACGCGAAATTAAGTTCGGCTTTAAATATTCAACCACTTAAACACGCATTGAATTCCCCGGGAATAGTTCATTTTCCGGAACATCAATACGATATGGTTCGATTAGGAATCGGGATGTATGGGATCTCCGATGATCAGGATGTTCAAAAACAGTTAAAAAATGTCGTAACCTTTAAAACGGTCATTTCCCGCATTTCCGAAATCAAAACTGGCGAAACCGTTAGTTACGGACGACGCTTTAAGGCAGAGCAAACAACAAATATTGCAACGATTCCAGTAGGTTATGCAGACGGAATACGCCGTTCGTATGGTTATGGTGCGGGGAAAGTAAACATAGGTGGAAATTTGGTGCCGATTGTGGGAACGATTTGTATGGATATGCTGATGTTGGATGTGACAGGAATTCCATGTAAAGAAGGTGATGAGGTAATTATTTTCGGTGAAAACCCGTCCATAGCGGAAGTGGCGGAAAAACTTGGAACAATTCCGTATGAAGTTTTAACTTCGATTTCATCGCGTGTGAAACGGGTTTATTATAAGGAATAAATTTTGTGGTCAATAATCTTTGACTGCATTAAACGCAAGAAAATTGGATTTTAAAAAAAAGGAAAATAACCAAGAAAAAGGTTTTGCTGTTTCGGAAATCCGTGAAAAGTTAGCGAAATACTGTGCTTACCAAGATCGCTGTCATTGGGAAGTGGAAAACAAACTGAATGAATTTTTTGTAATTCCCGAAGTAAAAGAAGAAATCATCATTTATTTGATTCAAAATAATTTTTTAAATGAAGAACGTTTTGCCAAAAGTTTTGTGCAGGGTAAATTCAATCAGAAAAATTGGGGGCGAATTAAAATCCGATCGGAATTGAAAAAAAGAAAAATTCCTATAAAAATGATCGAATCTGCGCTGAATGAAATCGATGAAGACCAATACCAATCCACCTTAGCAGAATTGTTTGAAAAGAAAAATAATTCACTAAAATCAGAAAGAGACAGTTTTAAGAAGAAATTTAAAATTCAAAACTTTCTTTTACAGAAAGGATTTGAAAGAGAGAATATTCACAGTTTATTTTAAAGAAATTTGAAATAATTCTATACATTCGTAGTCAATTATTTCAAATTTAAACAATAATGAAAGAAATTATTTTATCAATCGCCCTTTTGGGTTTTATGAGTACTTCATATGCACAAATTAACTTAGGAAAAGCTACTAACGCTGTGACAAAAGGAGCGCAGGCATTTACTTTTTCTAACCAGGATGCCGTCAATCTATCAAAAGAAGCTGTGGATTGGATGGATCGAAATAATCCGGTTCCTCCCGCTTCAGATCCTTATGTAAAAAGATTAAACAAAATCATTGGCAAACACACATCTGAAGATGGTTTAAAATTAAATTACAAAGTATATGATGTAGTTGACATCAATGCATTTGCTTGTGCAGACGGAAGTGTACGTGTATTTACTTCGTTGATGGATTTGATGACAGATGATGAATTGCGTGCCATCATCGGACATGAAATCGGACATGTGAAAAATGAAGATACAAAAGATGCCATAAAAAATGCTTATTTGAAAGCGGCTGCACTTGAAGCTGGTTCTGCTGCTTCAAATACGGTTTCTAAGCTTAGTGACAGTCAGTTAGGAGAAATGGCTAATGCGATGTTGGATGCTTCACACAGCCGAAAACAAGAAACAGAAGCAGATACCTATTCGTATGATTTTATGAAAAAGCACGGATACGATGTAAATGCAGCTTATACAGCGTTTATGAAATTGGCTTTGTTGTCGGAAGGTAGTACTCAAACCGGATATCAGAAAATGTTGAATTCGCACCCTGATAGCAGAAAGAGAGCGGAAGCCATCAAGAAAAAAGCTGAAAAAGATGGTCTTTGGAAAGATCCCGGAACGGTTTCGCTTCCTACACAATCTTTAACCCAATAAAACACTAAGGCTCTGATGACTAAATCAGAGCCTTAAATTTTAATGTATAGTTGGTTTGTTTAAAAAATTCTTATTTTTATCAGAAATAATTAAAACACATGAAAAATATTGTCCTTGGAATGTTAGTATTTTGTACAATCATTTCGCTTAGTTCCTGCGATCCATGGGAAGATGAAAGCTATGAGGAAGGAACAAATCCTACGGAAGAAGTGACAATTCCGGGAACATGGAAATTGACGGCCATCACATTGGAAGATTCATTTGATTTCAATGGAGATGGAACGGCGACAACTGATTTGATGGCGGAAACAAATTGTTATCAAAATGAACTGATGGCATTTAATCAGGATTTATCAGGCGTTAGCACATCAAATTCCTATGCACATATAATCGTAAATGGAACTTTGTACATAACGGAATGTATAGATGAAGTAGAGGAAACCCCTTTTGCCTGGGCTCAAAATCAAAATACCATTTCGTTGACTATCGATTCGCAAATTGTAAATGCAACCCTGGCAGGAGATATTTTAACTTTTACTTTACCAGATGGCTTTACAGCGACAGATGGACAACCAGGCGGATTCGTCCTTACTCAGGATATCAAAATGACATATAAAAAGATTCCCTAATTTTTATAAATTATAATGAAAGGTAGTTTTTTTTAAAAGTTGCGTTTTATTTTCAGTTGTTATATTTGCTGAAATTTATCTAGTATGTTTTTTGCCGAAACCATCGTTCGCTGGTCAGATTTAGATGCCAATATGCATCTCGCCAATGCTTCTTATATGAATTTCACGAGTTTTGCCCGGATTCAGTTTTTGCGTCATTGCGAAATCAAATTATCCGATTTGGCAGCACATAAAATCGGACCGGCTGTTTTGAGGGAAGAATTTTCTTTTTTTCGAGAAGCGCATGAAGGTCAAGAAATAATGATTTCTGTAGAAGTTACCGGAAATTCCGAAAACGGAGAAATATTTGAGTTCGAACATAATTTGTACGATAAAAAAACGGGAACTCATTTGGCTTATTCCCGAGTATTTGGTGTTTGGTTTTCTACCGCTGAACGCAAGAAAACACCTCCTCCGAACGAAATTTTTGAGAAATTAAAAGCCAATGTGAATTGGGACGAAATGAAAATTTTATCCTTAAACGATTTAAAATCATTACCTGTACATCCCCAAAACATAGATCCCAAAATCTTTTCATAATGCTGGACGACAAACAACCCCAACTGACACCGTTGGAAAATTTAGGCGAATTCGGATTGATTAAACATTTGACAGAATCCTTCGAAATTCAAAATGAATCGAGCGTAAAAGGAATCGGTGATGATGCTGCTGTTTTGAATTTAGGCGATTTGGAAACCGTCGTTTCGACCGATATGTTGGTGGAAGGTGTGCATTTCAATCTGGCGTATGTTCCGTTGAAACATTTGGGATATAAGTCAGTGGTGGTGAATCTCAGCGATATTTATGCGATGAATGCTACACCAACTCAGATTTTGGTTTCCATTGCCGTATCAAGCCGTTTCCCTGTGGAAGCATTGGAAGAATTGTATGCCGGAATTCAAATTGCTTGTAAAAACTACAAAGTAGATTTGATAGGAGGTGATACCACTTCTTCAACAAGTGGACTGGTCCTAAGCATTACAGCAATTGGTTCCGCTAAAAAAGAAGAATTGACGTACAGAGATGGTGCAACTGAAAATGATTTGTTGGTCGTGAGTGGCGATTTGGGTGCAGCTTATTTGGGACTTCAGGTTTTGGAAAGAGAAAATGAAGTTTTCAAAGTCAATCCAAATGTACAACCTGATTTGGCTCAATATGATTATTTAGTAGGAAGACAATTAAAACCGGAAGCACGAAAAGATATCATCAACCTTTTAAAAGAATTAGATGTAAAGCCAACTTCTATGATGGATATTTCTGACGGATTATCATCGGAAATCCTCCATCTGTCCAAACAAAGCGGATATGGATTTCATGTGTATGAAGAAAAAATCCCATTGGATCCTTCGGTTATCAAAACAGCTGAGGAATTCAAAATTAATCCGATTACTTGTGCATTAAATGGAGGGGAAGATTATGAGCTCTTGTTTACGATTTCCCAATCCGATTTCCCAAAAATAAAAGGAAATCCAAATCTTACCGTGATTGGTCATACTACCGAGAAAAATGCGGAAAACTACCTGATCATCAAGGGGATTGAGTCTGCTGTTCCGCTTACAGCTCAGGGTTGGGTAAATATTTAATATTAAATATTTGTGAAGAATTTTCTAATTCTTATGTCTAAGGGTTAATTGTGCCCTATATTTGCGCGACCTTTCTAACATCTATCTAATAAATGAATAACAAAAATTAGATAAATGAATAAAATCATAATGATATTTTTCGTCGGCATTTTAAATTTAAATGCTCAGGTAGGGATTAATACAGAACCCCCTCACGTCACAGCAGCACTTGATATGTCGGATAGCGGCAAAGGATTCTTAGCCCCTAGAGTTTCATTGCAGGGTAATAGAGATACTTCTACTATTTCTCAACCCAGAAAAGGACTTTTGGTTTTCAATACAACCAACAATGCAACTATGCAGACGGGGTATTACTATTGGAACAACGAAAAATGGGATCCTTTTTATAATACCTCCTCCGAATCTTTCCAAACCATTTCCGAAACCATATTCGCTTCCAGCTTAGGATATGTTCCTTCGGGAGATTATGAATTAGCCCTGACAGAATTGAGTTACTACGGAGCTACTTCTTTGAAAAGAGACTGTTTCCAATTTACTGACACTTTTAATGGAGCGGTTTCAAAAACCTATTGTGGGTATACAATGGAAGGTACTATCACATGGGAACAAGCATTTTATTTTGCTAAATATTTGAAAGGATATTTGGCAACCATTACTTCTACGGACGAATGGAATGCTATTAGAACCAATTTGCTTACACTGGGAGCAAATGCAAATAACAACATTTGGATAGGATATAATACGATTCAAAGTCCCGGAAATCCTCGAGAATATAATTGGATAACGGGAGAAAGATCGGTTATTAATTGGTCAAATAGTTCTGTTTTACAAGTAAATTATGCACCGGGTGAGCCGGATACCACAACAGGTTGTGTGCACATATCATCAAGCACAACAAGTGCAAATAGAAACTGGTACAATGCCCCATGTAATACAACAACTGCCAACGGTGCCCCTTTTAATTATTTGATCGTAGAATTTCACAATTAGACCATAATGAAAAAACTTTTATCTTTTCCTTTTTTGATATTGATCGGATCCTTTGTTCAATCTCAAGTATATATAAACGTAGCAGAGGCTGATCAGGAAAATTCTGCAGATTTGCAGATTGACTCGGAAAATTCAGGATTTGGATTTCCCCAGGTTATGCTGACCACCACAACTTCTTTCAGTCCTATTTCTTCTGAACCCAAACCGGGATTAGTTGTTTATAACCCTAATTTGACAAATGAGATTGAACCCGGCCTTTATGTTTGGGTTACCGATCCGGCTCCATCTCATTGGGAAATATTAGGTGGGATAACAGAAGAAGGAACCATCATTCAGAATATTGATACAGACTTTTTAGGATATAATCCTACGGGGGTTGGAGCAAGTTCACCCGCTACTTTTGCAATTGGAAGCAGTACGGCTGCTAAACAAAGATGCGCTAAATGGGACATAGGCGATGGAGGAAATGGACATACCTATTGTGCTTACACCACTACAGGAGCTATCAATTTCAACGACACCTACACAAGTATTCGAAATATTGGCGGCTATATAGTTTCGGTGGTATCAACGGCTGAATGGAATTTTGTAAAAAATAATGTTATAAATGACGGACTCGGGAATGGAGGAACTATTTTGACCAATAATATCTGGTTAAGCTATGTAAAGCTGGCAACACCCGGAAACGGGTATCGTTATTTCTGGATGACAGGTGAAACTTGGGAAAACAATTGGTTTAATACTGCTACTACTCAATCCTATTTCACGGCAGGTCAACCGGAAGCAGCCTCTGCAAACACTAATGCCAGATGTACCTTTATACAAAGGTCAGCAGTTAGCACTGACAGATTATGGAGCTCGCAAGCCTGTACCACTACTACAAATATGAATCATATAATTGTTGAATTCAATCAATAAAAAATGAAAATAAATCTATCAATTTTATCGTTTTTACTTTCTTTTGGAACAATGTTAGCTCAAGTTGGTATAGGCACTACAACTCCGGAGCCTTCTACTATGTTGGATGTGGTTTCTACAAATAAAGGTTTTATCGCTCCCAATATAGCACTAGAAAGTCGGACAGACGATCAGACAATCGAAAATCCTGCTGATGGACTTTTGGTTTATAACACCTCGACACTGGCGGGAAATGAAAATACCGAACTGAAGCCGGGTTATTATTTTTGGTTAACAGATCGTTGGTTTCCTCATAAAAAAGGAGAATTAGTAGAAGTTACCACTAACGGAGAATTGAGAAGCTATTTAGGTTACGAATCAAACGGAGCACATAATTTCAATAATTTCTCAAACGGTGGAATTAATTTTACAGGATTTGGATGTAAACAGTGGACAATAGCTTCCGGAGGAAACGGAAATTGGTATTGTGCTTACCGGGGAAATACCGGATTTAACTGGCAGACAGCATTTAATGCAGCCAGAGCCCGTGGAGGTCATTTGGCAACTCTTACATCTTTAGCTGAATGGCAGTGGCTCAAAACCAATGTTGTAGACAATTCAACAGGATATAATCTCAATAATTCTATTTGGATTGGGTACAACAAAGTTAATTTTTCAGGTAATCCAACCGAATTTACTTGGATAACAGGCGAGAAATCAAAAGTTAGCTGGAGCAACACATCTGTAACCCAACAAGCTTTCGGGACAGGTGAGCCAAATAACAGCGGAGGAAATGAAGGTTGCGTACATATCGTCAGCACAGGAATTAATACCAACAGACATTGGAATGACGTTGACTGTACATCTGCAAGCTCTTCAGACTGGGGTGGACCATACAGCGATTTGATTATTGAGTTTGAACAGTAAGTGTTTTTTCAGCATTTGAGATTATTCGAAAGGAAATCAAATCTAGAAACCGTCCAAGATTTTGTGTGATTTGAAAAAAATCCCGTCAATTATTTTTTAGTTCGCTCATGTAGAAGAATTCGATCGAAACAGAAGGACTTCTAATCATTCAACTTCAAAACCGCTAAGAATGCTGACTGCGGTACTTCAACTCGTCCGATTTGTCGCATTTTCTTCTTACCGGCTTTTTGTTTTTCCAATAATTTACGCTTACGCGAAATATCTCCCCCATAACATTTTGCTGTTACGTCTTTACGAAGGGCTTTGATAGTTTCACGTGCGATGATTTTCGCACCGATTGCCGCCTGGATCGGAATATCAAATTGTTGTCTTGGGATTAATTCTCTCAGTTTTTCACACATTTTCTTCCCGATTCCGTACGCATTATCCACATGAATTAAGGCAGAAAGTGCATCCACCGGCTCTGCATTGATCAAAATATCAACTTTCACCAATTTTGAAGCACGCATATCCAAAGGCGAATAATCAAAAGATGCATATCCTTTTGAAATGGATTTTAATCGGTCATAAAAGTCAAACACTACTTCCGCCAAAGGCAATTCAAAAATCAATTCAACTCTATGTTGAGTCAAGTAATTTTGATTTTTCAGAATTCCTCTTTTTTCGATACAAAGGGTCATTACTTGCCCGACAAAGTCAGCTTTTGTTATAATTGATGCGCGAATATAAGGCTCTTCCACACGGTTTAAGCCTGAAGGATCGGGTAATTCGGAGGGATTATTTACCAATAACATTTTGTCAGGATGCTTTTCTGTAAATGCATGATAAGATACGTTGGGAACGGTAGTGATCACGTTCATATCAAATTCACGCTCCAATCTTTCTTGAATAATTTCCAAATGCAACATCCCCAAAAAACCACATCGGAAACCAAATCCTAAAGCAGCAGAAGATTCGGGCTCGAAAGTTAACGAAGCATCATTTAGTCTTAGTTTTTCGATCGAAAAACGCAAATCTTCATAATCTTCCGTATCGACCGGATAAATTCCGGCAAAAACCATCGGTTTCACTTCTTCAAATCCTTCAATCGCTTTTTCGGCAGGATTTTCAACCGACGTAATCGTATCCCCTACTTTGACTTCAACCGCTTCTTTAATTCCGGAAATAATATAGCCAACATCACCCGTTTTGATGGAGTTTTTTGCAACTTGCTTCAATTTCAAAGTTCCCACTTCATCGGCTCCGTATTTCTTTCCGGTTGCCATGAACTGAACTTGTTGTCCTTTTTTGATTTCACCATTTACCACTTTGTAAAAAGCTTCTACGCCACGAAATGGATTGTAAACGGAATCAAAAATCAATGCTTGAAGCGGTGCACCGGGATCACCAACCGGTGGCGGAACTTTTTCTATAATCGTATGAAGTAAATGTTCAACTCCTTCTCCTGTTTTTCCACTTACACGCAAAACATCTTCGGGGTCACAGCCTAATAAATCAACAATGTCGTCCGTAACCTCTTCCGGATTGGCACTTGGTAAATCAATTTTATTTAAAACCGGAATGATTTCCAAATCATTTTCCAATGCCAAATATAAGTTTGAAATGGTCTGTGCCTGAATACTTTGCGCAGCATCTACGATTAATAAAGCTCCTTCACAAGCGGCAATAGAACGGGAAACTTCATAAGAAAAATCAACGTGACCCGGTGTATCAATTAAATTTAAAATATAATTTTCACCATTGTGCTCATATTCCATCTGAATCGCATGCGATTTGATGGTAATTCCTTTTTCACGCTCCAAATCCATATCGTCCAAAACTTGATTTTGTAATTCACGTTCTGAAATGGTATTGGTAATCTGTAAAAGCCTGTCAGCCAGTGTGCTCTTTCCGTGGTCTATGTGCGCAATGATGCAAAAATTCCGAATGTTCTTCATCAATCTAATTAAGTAGGCAAAAATACGCTATTCCCTCTTATGCTACAATAATTTTATGAAAACCAAATTAATTCATACTGCCATAATTAATAACAACAGGAAGTGTGATGGTAAATTCAGTCGATTTGCCATTTACTTTTGCAGGCAAAATTTTTTTATTCCTTTCTTTATAATAATTATTCGTTTTCAAAATTTGCCTTAAAATGTCTTTTGCTAATTCAGGATTGCTGTCTTCCGTATAGCTCAGCTTTATTAATTCTCCATTTTTATCGATTGTGAAAATTACTTTTGTTTTCTTACCTTCTACATTATTTTCGTAATAATCAAATGAATTGATTCCTGTCAAATTTTTTAAATCATACCACAAATTAACTTCAAAACATTCTTTTAATTTTTCATTGTTTGCTTTATGCTTTTTACAAGTAGGATAAATCGGATATTCAAAATTTGAATCTTTCATTATTTCATTATTTAATTGTGCAAATGAGGATGAAAAAAGTATTGAAAATAAGATTGCTATATATAATTTCATAGTTTAACTAATTCAAATTTATCCCGATCATTCAGAAACCCGAAATTTTTACGGTATTCATTTACTTTATTGAGTGAAATTTCCGTTTGAAATAGATAATTCTTCTTGGATCTTAATTTTACATCTTCTCCGATCGGACCAAACACCTTTGAATTCCCATTATAACTCAAATCATAATCATCAATCCCAATTCGGTTTACCCCAACTGCATACGCCATATTTTCGATAGCACGTGCTTTTAAAAGTGCTTTCCATGGCTCAATCCTAACTTCCGGCCAATTCGCAACGCAAATTAAGGCATCATAATCATCGGTATTTCTACACCAAACCGGAAAACGTAAATCATAACACGTAATCAGACGAAATTTCCATCCTCGCCATTCGACGGTAACGATTTCATTTCCGGGCGAATAAGCTTCTGGTTCTTTGCCATAACCAAAAAGATGTTTCTTATCGTAAAGACTTGTTTTTTCAGGTGTGACGAAATAAAACCGATTGTAATATTTCCCCTTATCAACGGTTGAAACACTACCACAAATTGCTGAATTTGACTTTTCTGCAAGGGATCTCATCCATTCATAGGTTCGCCCTAAAGGTTTTTCAGCGATGGATTTAGCATTCATCGAAAAACCGGTCGTGAACATTTCCGGTAACACAATTAAATCCGAATGGTGATTTTCCAACAAATCGTCCAGAAATTCGAGATTG
>CALLXZ010000542.1 GCA_937875605.1 uncultured Moheibacter sp. | reverse complement strand
TAAATGAATTTAATCAATTAAAAGGTTTTGACAATGTTTTTGCGATCGGCGATGTTGCATTGATGATCACGCCCGAACTTCCAAAAGGAGATCCAATGGTCGCTCAAGTAGCGATACAACAAGGTAAATTGTTGGCACAGAATTTTGACAACTTAAAACATAAAAAGGATTTAAAGCCTTTCCGATACAAGGACAAAGGTTCCATGGCTACAATTGGTCGCGACAAAGCGGTTGTGGATTTACCGAATTGGAAATTTGCGGGATGGTTTGCCTGGTTTGTGTGGATGTTTGTGCATTTGGTTTCGCTCGTCGGATTCAGAAACAAAATGATTGCTTTAATGAATTGGGTGATTCAGTATTTTCAATACAATAAAAGCGTTCGTTTGATCATTCGTCCTTACAAAGGAAGAAAACCTCAAAAAGAAGATCCGCCTCTTCTTTCCTAAAAATTCTAAAATGAATAATCTGGGAGATCTTTATGATAAAATTGCAGTTCATTGGGATGAAGAATTGAAAGATTCTGATTATGGTTTAAATCAACTGGAATTAGCTTTAAAATTTGTTGAAAACAAAGAAAACGCACTGGATGTCGGTTGTGGTTCGGGTGGAAGATTTATTTTCAGATTAAGAAAAGAAGATTTTCAGGTCACCGGAATCGATGTTTCGTCCGAAATGATCCAATTAGCAAAATCGAAACATCCGGAATGTGAATTTATCCATGAAAATATACTGAATTGGAATTCGGAAGAAAAATATGATTTGATTCTCGCTTGGGATAGTTTGTTTCATCTTCCACTGAACGAACAAGAAAATACTTTAAGAAAACTCTGCAATCTGCTAAAAACCAATGGTATTTTGCTTTATACGTTGGGTGACGCTATCGGCGAACATTACAGCGATTGGCATAATGAAAAGTTCTATTATAGTTCAATCGGAATCAATGGAAATCTGAAAATTCTATTGGATAACAATTGTGAATGCAAACATTTGGAATTGGATCAATTTCCGCAAAGTCATGTTTTTTTGATAACTAAGAGAATTTGAATTAATATTTACTTACATTCGAATTAAAATTTCACTAAATTAACATTCAAATTAAATAATGAAAAAAATCTATACACTAAGTTTATCACTTATATTTTTCTGGAATTGTCAAGGCACCGCTCAATCTACCGACCCGACTCCTGTCCATGAAACCTTCAAAATCGAATCAAAAGAAGTCAAGGAAACAAGAACGATGAATGTTTGGCTACCGGAAGATTATGCAACGAGTACTCTCTCCTACCCAGTTTTGTATATGCCGGATGGTGGAATTCAGGAAGATTTTCCGCATATTGCCAATACACTTTCAGAATTGATCAACGCCAAAAAAATACCACCTTTTATTTTAGTAGGAATTGAAAATACACAACGCAGAAAAGATTTATCTCCGCCAACTCAAGTTGAAAAAGACAAAGAAATCGCTCCGGTTGTGGGCGGATCAGGTGAATTCCGGGCATTCATTCAAAATGAGTTATTTCCATACATCAATTCTAATTACAGGACAAATGCTGAAAAAGGAATTATAGGCGAATCCCTTGCCGGGCTTTTTGTGACTGAAACGCTGATGAAAAAACCTGAAATGTTTGATTTTTATATTGCATTTGATCCATCGATTTGGTGGAATGACCAAAATCTAGTTAAAACAGCAAAAGAAAATCTTACGAAATTTCCGTCTGATAAAAAACGGTTTTGGTTTGCCGGTTCCGACGCAAAAGATATTTACAAAAACACACGCAACTTAAAAAAAGAATTAGAAACTTTTGCGCCAGAAAATTTAATCTGGATGTATTCAGACGAACC
>CALLXZ010000541.1 GCA_937875605.1 uncultured Moheibacter sp. | reverse complement strand
AAACGCTATTCACTCAGACATTACGTAAAACCGGGAATTACAGGACTTGCTCAGGTAAAAGGTTACCGTGGCGCGGTTGATTCGGATAAAGATATGGAAATGCGTATCCGAACCGATATTTATTATGTCAGAAATTGGTCGTTTTTACTGGATCTTTTCATCATTTATAAAACCGCCAAGCTGATGGTTTTCGGAGACGAAAATGCGATCTGATCACTTCTATCAAGCCGAATTCCGGCTCGCATTGATATTTCCAAAAAGAGAACGCATCACCATCCGCTCATACACTTCTTTTTTGGGTGAATCCTTCTGAATTTTCTCCAGCGCATATTGCTGAATCGCCAAAAGCGGCAATACAATTTTTTCCCGCATCAACACAGAAGATTTACTGATCGGCTCCTCTTCCATCAAAGATTCATAACCTGAAATTTCCAATGTCAAATTATGCGAAAGAATGAATTCATCATATAAAATCTGCCAGAAATCAGCATATTCAGGATCATTTTTTAAATAATAAGTCAGCGGAAAATAGGTTTTCTGCATGGACATCATACTGTTCAAAATCAAGGTTTTGAAAAAAGAAGATTGATTAAATAATTCTTTCAATTCGTCTATTTTTCCTTCTTCCTTGTATTTCTTCAAAGCCGTTCCCACACCAAAATAGCCTGGTACATTTTGTTTCAATTGACTCCAAGATCCCACAAACGGAATGGCACGTAAATCACTGAATTGAAGTCCCGAATCACTATTTCTCTTACTGGGACGACTGCCGATATTGGTCATTCCATAATATTTCAGCGTACTCCGATTTTCCAAATATGGAATAAACATTTCATGCGCCTTCAATTCCGCATATTTTTTCAAACTGATTTCGGATAAATCGTACAAGATCGCCCGATCTTTTTCGCTTAATTTAGCTTTCGGATCATCAATTACCGTCGATCGGATTCCGGCTGTCAATAATTGTTCAAAATTATATTTCGCTTGCGGTTTCGCACCAAACATACTTGTAATTGTCTGACCTTGAATCGTTAATTCAATTTGATTATTTGCAATTGTTCTTCCTTGAGAAGCATAAAACTGATGTGTTTTTCCCCCACCGCGCGCCGGCGGTCCGCCTCGACCATCAAAGAAAATTACTTTGATCCCATTTTCTTTTGAAACTGTTGTGAGCGTTTCTTTGGTGTGGTAAATCTCCCAATTCGCTTTCAAATAACCACCGTCTTTGGTTCCGTCTGAAAAACCAAGCATGATAGTTTGTTGGTTTTTTCTTCGTTCTAAATGCTTTTTATAAACAGACAGATGATACAATTTTTGCATGGTTCTTTCAGCTTCGTCCAAACCTATAATTGTTTCAAAAAGCGGAACAATGTCAAAATCAATTTCGTCATCCTTGTACCCGCAAAATTTGAACAAAGCATACACATTCAATACATCAAAAATTGTTTCACTATCCGAAATGATGTAGCGATGAACGCCTCTTACCCCGTTTTCTTTTTGAATTTCGCGAAGCTGTTTTACATTTTTAATTGTGTCTTTTGTCAATTCGTCTTCATAATCTTTCTCATCTATGGACAAATTTTTCTCGGTCAAAATACGAATTTGTTCTTCTTCTGAAAGTTCATCAAAATTTAAATTCAATTCTTTTTGAATAATTTCGCGGATAACCCGGTCGTGAATATTGGCATTTTGGCGGATATCCAGCGAAGCAAAATGTAATCCGAAAGTCCTCACCCGATGAATCAATCCTTCCAGAACATCCAAAAAAATTCCATTGTGCCGCTCCACCAAAACTTTTCGGATTTTGTACAAAGTTTCCAGAATTTCTTCTGCCGTAAGTTTGCCTTCGTTGGTAAACATTTCGTTGTAAATCGCATCATGTAAATCATTTAACGGTTCTGAAACATATTTGAAAGTCAATCTTCTTCGTACTTCTTTCAAATGCTGATAATAACTTTTCAAAATCGCAATCCGTAATTCTGCTGCTACATTTCGGGTAATTTCAGCCGTTACAAATGGATTCCCATCGCGGTCGCCGCCCGGCCAAAAGCCCAATTGGATAAAAGGATTTTCCACACTTTCATTCTCCTCAAAAAAAGTGGAATTAATTTGCGAAGCCAATTCGCCGACGGCATCATAATAAACATTTCGTAGATAATAAATAATGCTCATCGCCTCGTCATAAGGTGTCGGTTTTACAT
>CALLXZ010000540.1 GCA_937875605.1 uncultured Moheibacter sp. | reverse complement strand
ACCCGATGAAATTCGTAGGAAAATAAAACTTCGTTCAAAAAATCAATGTCCAATGAATCGCCTACCGAAACTTTCAAAGTATTTTTGCTCAAAACCTTTCGTGTAACGACTTTTTCAAATAAACCTTCCGAATAGGTTACGACCATCCGAGGTTTTTTGGCACCGTTTAATGAATTTAAGACTTCTGTACGCAGAACGACGTTTGCGTTGTTTGTCTCCTCTATTTCATACGGTCGACGATACGAATCGGGCAGAAATAAAACTTCGTCTTTTGAAAAGAGGGATTCAAGTTCGTTCAACACATAAGCGGCTTCTTCTTTATCATCGAGAATCAACAAAACCGGATTGCCGGATTGCTGCATGATCTGCGCTGTGAAAAAGGATAGAGAAGAACCTACTTGTCCGTTTATATGGATTTTAACCGAATGGTTTTTCTGAATCTGAGCAATGGAATTCTGTACGAAATCAGAAGATTCGTATTTTTTCAGAACGTCGTGACTATTTTTTGTTTCCAAAACTGTGCAAAGGTAGTTTTTTTGTGGGAACTTGGAAGCGGGTATTTATACGTTTTTATTCCGATAAAGATTTTGACTTTTTTTCAAACTCAATAGAACCACCGATGGAATGTGGCTGACTTTCATCCTCATCGTACGGAAAAGTGGGAAGTTTTACTTCTTTAATGAGGACAGTAGAATCTCCGGAAATTTTTTCCAATTTTAAATTGACATAAGCTTGTGTCGTTTTGAGCGGCATTTCTCGGGAGATTCGAATCATTTTGATGTCAATTTTCTGTTCGCCGCTATCCGTCAATTCTTTATTGATGTTTACATTTTTTGTTACCAATTGGTAGGATTTACTATCTAATATCATTTTTTCGTTGACCATTACCTGAAAATGACAGCCTTTGGCAGTCAAGGATAATTCATACTTATCTTCTTCCAAGTCAGGATTCTTCACAAATGAAACGACAAAAAAACTACAAATAACCAACATTAAAAACCCTCGCATAGTAATAATTCTATTTGATTAAATTTAGTAAAACTAAATATCAACTTGGCGAAAATAGAAAATTGTTTTTTTAAATTGGTTTTAAGAATTCTAAAAGGTTTGTTAAAATAGCGCTGATTTTATCCGATTTTTACTGAAGTCATGGACAGCGAGCCCGCCACACAATGGTTGTTGAAAATTTCAATTTCTTCCTTTCCGTCTTGCAATCCTAACGAATACATAAGCGGATAATAATGATCGGGAGTCGGAATGGCTAATTTTCCGGCTTCGCCTAATTCGGGAACATTGAATAATTTACTGTGTTCTTTTTTCTCGATGATGTCCACAAATTTTTTGTTTAGTTCTTCCGCCCATTCGTAGCCATAATTATTGTCGATGTTTTTCCAATCCACCATACGCAGATTATGAATCATATTGCCGCTACCGATAATCAATACGCCTTTTTTTCTGAGATTAGCCAATTGTTGTGCTAAATTATAATGGTATTGTGCCGGTTTGAAATAGTCGATGCTTAACTGAAGAACCGGAATATTGGCTTTGGGAAACATATGGCGAACCACAGTCCACGCACCATGATCCAGTCCCCATTCGTGATCCAAAGCTACTTCGGTCGTACGGATTTCTTTTTGAATTTGTTTTGCTAATTCGGGACTTCCGGGTGCCGGATATTGCACATCAAATAATTCCTGCGGAAATCCTCCAAAATCATGAATGGTTTTAGGGAAATCCATTGCTGTAACCTGTGTTCCGTTTGTCAGCCAATGGGCTGAAACCACCAAAACGGCACTTGGAACATCCATCGATTTTGCTTCTTTAGCCCAAGCTTGGGAAAATTCATTATCACGGATTCCATTCATCGGAGAGCCATGCCCGATGAAAAGTGCAGGCATTTTCTCGTCCCGTTCTTTGAAATTGTTTATATAATTTTTGAAAGCTAAATTCATACGTGCAAATTTCGGTCATATTTAACCGAATTCAATTGACATAAGATAGGATTTTAACCAACCTTTTTCCTTCTTACTGCATCTATAAAATTAGATTCAAAAATTATTGCTATGTCAGATGCTATCAAAATCAAACCGTGCAACGTAGGCTGGAACCAGATGACTCCCGAAGAAAAAGGAAGACATTGCAGTCTTTGTTCGAAAACAGTAATCGACTTCACCCAAATGGAAAAGAAAGAAATCCAGTTGGAACTGAAAAGATATTTTGCTTCAGGTCAGAGCATTTGTGGACATTTCACCGCAAAAGATGTGGACGAAATCGTGGTAGAAGTTCCAGTTCAGTTATTTTCTAAACCGATGGGTTTTTATAAACAATTTGCGTTGGCGCTTTTGGTCGTGATGGGAACTTCGCTTTTGAGTTGTACCAATAATAAAGGTGAAAAAGATAAACTCAAAGAAGTTGTCGTTACTGAAAATGTCAGGGGAATCGATACGATTTCAAATTCTATGGACTCAATCAGCGTTAAGCAGGATTCTATTCCGGTAGAATTAGGTGAAGCAGTTGAATTTGTAGAAGGAAAAATAGCATCTCCCACTCCGGAAACTTATCATGAACCACTTTCCGGGGTGCCGATTGCGCCGGAACGCCTCACGGGAGATTTGGTGTATGAAGAACCTCCGATCCTTGGAAAACCTGCTATTACAAACGATTCGATTCCTGTAAAACAAAATTGTGAATTACCGGAATACAAGGACAGTATGAGGATTGAAAGACCCGAAATCATGGGAAAAATAGTGATGCCTAAAAGAGGAAATGAATCGGATTCAAAATGATTTGAAACAAAATCCAACTTAGGAAATTGAAAATAAAATAGTGGAGCTGGCGGGATTAGTACTATATTTAACTATTAGTTTGATTATAAATAACTTGTAATATATAATATTTCTATTTTATATTAATTGGGTACTGTTTTGGGTACTTGTTTAATGATTTCAATGTTTTTTAGAATTCAAATTTATTATTTAGAGAGCAATACACACTCATTGGGAATTTCCAGAGCCGGGAACATTTGGAGAATAGTTCAATATTGTGAATGGCTTATTTGAATGTCACTAATTAAGCGAATTTCAAAATTCTCAACACGAAGAGAAATGCAACAGTTCCTAATTTTGACACTCCTTTTAGAAGAATTCGGAATTTTTAATTCTCCAAGACAAAAAAGCCCCTCAATGTAATTGAGGAGCTTCAAATTAAAATAG
Organism: uncultured Moheibacter sp.; assembly: GCA_937875605.1. Classification (GTDB taxonomy): domain Bacteria; phylum Bacteroidota; class Bacteroidia; order Flavobacteriales; family Weeksellaceae; genus Moheibacter. The sequence goes on along the minus strand of CALLXZ010000540.1, from coordinate 558 downwards.
AATAAAGGTTACTGCTAAACTCTGCTTACATTTACTGCATTTAGCCCTCTTTGTCCGGACTCAGTATCAAACGTTACTTTATCATTTTCAGAAATTCTTTGTTTAATTGCTGTTGAGTGTACGAAAACATCCTTTCCGCCATCTTCCGGAGTTATAAATCCGAATCCTTTTATTTCATTAAAAAATTTTACGGTTCCTTTTTGCATTGCATTTGTATTTAATTGTTATTATATATTTTTAAGATTAATTGCATTGTCACCTCTCGGTGTTTTTTTCTTATCGAAGGTCACTTTATCCCCTAATTTTACAGGCAGTAACACATCGTTATTATGGAAAAAGATATTGCTCTTTGTTTCATCATCTGTTACAAATCCATAACCCTTTTCACTGAAAAAGGTAATAATTCCCGTGTTGATTGTCAGTTCAACGGCTATTATGGGTTTTGCTCCTAAAAGGATATTTTCAAGGCTGATTTCCCTTTTATTCTTTTTATCCGGCGGAGTAGAGGTTAGAGTACCGTTCTCATCTACATAGGCAAACATACTTTCAAGCGCCTGC
>CALLXZ010000539.1 GCA_937875605.1 uncultured Moheibacter sp. | reverse complement strand
TACTTTCAACGCCGCTTAAATCCTTTAGTGTGATAGCTTCATCAGAATTACTTCCACTTTCCAGTATTTTGGCAATGAGATTGGCTTCTGCGATGGGACGATTTTCTTGTATGATTTCTATGTCGTTTGCCGCATTATATCCAAGCAATGGGAAAATTTGTCCCATGATGATGATGATCCCGATTCCGGTCATGAAACCGGAAATAACCGGATAGGGAATGAACTTTATGTATTTCCCAATCCCAATTATTCCTAAAATAATTTGTAAGATTCCTGCCAGGAAAAACACCATCAATATGGAGGGCAAAGCAGCACTCACACTTCCATCATTTGCCTGGATAATTTTTGCAATGACAATCATACTTACGGCTGTCATCGGAGCAGTGGGGCCACTGATTTGGGTTTGGGTAGAACAAATAAGTGAAGCAAAAAAACCGATAGCAATCGCTCCGTAAAGTCCGGCTGCAGCTCCTAATCCGGATTGCTCACCAAATGCCATGGCAAGGGGCAATGCAACAATTCCGGCTGTCAAACCGCCGAAAATATCTCCTTTGAGATTTTTAAGTGTAAATAAATTTCCCAGAAATGCCCGCATTCATTTTCTTTTTCGCAATAATATAGAAAAAAAAATTAATTTTCGTTAAAAATTAAGCGAAATTTATCATTTTTTTGAAATTATTGTATTCAGGTAATTCATCACAAATTCAGACGAATTAGGTTTTTCCTGTATGTAATCAGATGCGGCTTTTCCTCTACGATTTCTTTCGTTTTCATTCTCGATTAATTCGCTCATTTTTTGATCAAAATCAAATGAATCGACAAAACGAACCGCTCCTTCATTTTCCAATAAATCAATTGCTTCGAAATAATTCTCATAATTGGGTCCGAATATCACCGGAACTCCAAAAACAGCAGGTTCAAGCGTATTGTGAACGCCTGTTTTGGTAAATCCGCCACCCACATAGGAAATTTCTGAATAAGCATAAATTTTAGTCAAGATACCAATCGTGTCGACAATTAAAATCTGAGCATTATTGATTTCAGTTTCATGCGATTTCGTGTAAATAGCTACCCTTTTTTCGATTTTTTCTGCCAACGATTTTATTTCTTTTTCATGAATATTATGCGGCGCAATTATCAATTTCCAGTCATCCGGCAATTTGTCATTAATAAAGGAAATCAAAATTTCTTCGTCATCTGACCAAGTGCTTCCTGCAACTATAAGTTTTGCGTTTTGTTTAAATTTTTCAATAAAATCAAGTTTTGGTTCAGATAATCGGATTTCTTTTACCCGATCAAAACGTGTATCTCCGGAAACGGTAACTTGTTCAATTCCTATGGATTCCAATAGGTTTTTTGAGTCGTTTTCCTGAACGAAAAAATGATTAATTCGGATAATTCTTTTTCTAAACCAACTTCCAATCGGTCGGAAAAATAAATTATCTTCGTTGATGACAGCCGAAATGACGATTACCGGAATTTTCTTTTTTTGCAATCGGCTTAGAAGATTGTACCAATATTCGTATTTAACCAAAATCAGACATTCGGGATTAAGTAATTTG
>CALLXZ010000538.1 GCA_937875605.1 uncultured Moheibacter sp. | reverse complement strand
TACTTGCTACTGAATTATCTTTGCACTCCAAATTAAGAATAAAAAAATGAGCAATTCCAATCGTTATACACTTACTGCTGCCCTTCCTTATGCAAACGGTCCCATTCACATCGGCCATTTGGCTGGCGTGTACATCCCTTCTGACATTTACGCGAGATACCTGCGTAGAAAAGGAATGGATGTGGCTTTTATTGGTGGTTCGGACGAACACGGAATTCCCATTACCATTCGCGCCAAAAAAGAGAACACAACGCCGCAGGCGATTGTAGACAAATACCATGAATTAATCAAAGAAACTCTTCACAGATTTGGAGTTTCCTTTGATTTTTATTCAAGAACTTCCAACCCGAAACACCACGAAGTTTCATCCGATTTCTTTTTGAATTTATACAACAAAGGAAAATTCGTAGAAGAAGTTTCGGAACAATTTTATGACGAAGAAGCCAAAGAATTCCTAGCTGACAGATATATCGTGGGCGAATGTCCTCGTTGTCATAATCCAAATGCCTACGGTGATCAGTGTGAAAGTTGCGGCTCCACGTTAAGCCCGACGGAACTCATCAATCCGAAATCGGCTTTGAGTGGAAATACGCCAATTCTCAAAGAAACCAAAAACTGGTACTTGCCGCTGAACGAATACGAAGATTTTCTGAAAGAATGGATTCTCGACGGACACAAAAACGATTGGAAATCCAACGTTTACGGGCAAGTTAAATCATGGATTGACGATGGTTTGAAACCTCGCGCCATGACCCGCGATTTGAATTGGGGTGTGAAAGTTCCATTGCCGGATGCCGAAGGAAAAGTACTTTATGTTTGGTTTGATGCGCCGATTGGATACATTACTTCAACTATCGAATGGGCTGAAGCTAACGGAAAAGATTGGAAAGAATATTGGCAAAATCCTAATACGAAATTGATTCATTTCATAGGAAAAGACAACATCGTTTTCCATTGTATCATTTTTCCGGCGATGCTCAAAGCGCACGGCGACTATATTTTACCGGAAAATGTTCCCGCAAACGAATTCATGAATCTGGAAGACGATAAAATTTCAACTTCGAGAAATTGGGCAGTTTGGGGCAATGAATATCTGGATGAATTTCCGGGACAAGAAGACGTTTTGCGTTATGTTTTGACTGCGAATTTACCTGAAAATAAAGACAATAATTTCACATGGAAAGATTTCCAAACTAAAAATAATTCTGAATTGGTGGGAATTCTTGGGAATTTTATCAACCGCGTGATGGTACTGACTCATAAGTATTACAACGGCGTAATTCCAGCCAAAACAGTTGAATTTGAAGAGTTAAATCAATTAAAAGATTTCGCAAAAAACATCGGAGTTTATTTAGAAAAATTTGAATACCGAAATGCCTTGATGGAATACATGAATCTAGCGCGTCTGGGAAATCAATTCCTACAAGGTCAAGAACCTTGGAAAAAACAAGACAATCCCGAAGAAGTAAAAGGAATCATGTATGCAGCGGCGCAAATCGCCGGAATGTTGGCGCAATTAGGCGAACCTTTTATGCCATTTACTGCCGATAAATTATTCAAAATGCTGAATATTTCGCCAATGGATTGGAACGAATTGGAAAACATCAATGAAATTTTGCCGGAAGGTCATCAATTGAATGAATCAGAATTAATTTTCTCAAAAATCGAAGACGAAACCATCGATTTTCAAATCAATAAATTAAACAATAGCAAAACCCAAAATAAAATGACAAATCCAAACGCAGAACCACAAAGAGAAACCATCAATTTCGAAGATTTCCAAAAAATAGATATGCGTGTCGGAACCATTTTGGAAGCTAAAAAAGTGGAAAAAGCAGATAAACTTTTAGAGTTGAAGGTTGATACTGGAATTGACATCAGAACAATCGTTTCAGGAATTGCAGAAAGTTTCACACCGGAAGAAATCGTTGGAAAACAAGTGACGGTTTTGGTAAATCTTGCACCGAGAAAAATCCGTGGAATAGAAAGCCAAGGAATGCTTTTATTGACTGATAAAGAAGACGGAAAACTGACTTTTTTAGCTCCAGAAAACAAAACTTTGAATGGAGTTAATATTGGGTAAAATATAAGATGTGACAGGTTTTCAAAACTTGTCGGGTCTATACTTAAATTAAACTTTGACAATGTTCTAAACATTGTCAAAGTTTTTAGTAAAAAAAAACCAAACCTCCAAGACTTCTAAATCTTGGAGGTTTTTTATTTTAGTGAATTGATAGATAATGATTTGTAAATTAAATTCGAAGTTTTACAAATTCTCATCTTCATAAAACAAAAACTTTACAAGTACTTTTTCTTGACCATTACCCAACTCTTTTTTTCTTCGTAGCATCAATCATAAAAAATCATCAAGTATGCAACGAAACAATTTTTTTAGAAATGCAGGTCTGTCTTTCATTGCTTTTATGG
>CALLXZ010000537.1 GCA_937875605.1 uncultured Moheibacter sp. | reverse complement strand
TTTTGTGCGAATTCAGTTTATGACGCTTTTTCATCCATTTTTGATCTTTCCAAAGATGCCAGGTGGAAGTAACAACGGATGCTGATTTGGGAGGGATTTCACAGGAAAAGGCAAAAGGATCTATTTTTTCAAGGGTTTCGCTTGCTTGAGTTTGAATCGAATATTTGTAAATAATGCCCAAATCCAATCCGGAAATAAAAGCTTCCCAAATGCCACTTTTGTCTTTTCTAACTTTTAATTTGTTTTTATTTCGGTTCCAATTATTAAATTCTCCTATGACCGAAACTGATTTTGCATTGGGTGCCCAAACCGCAAAATAAACGCCTTCTTTGTCGTTGTGTTCAACTTTATGCGAACCCAATTTCTCATATAATCGGAAATGCTTTCCATATTTGAAAAGTTCGATGTCGAATTTCGTGAAAAGAGAGAAGGATTTAGCCATGATTGTTTTTTGAACTTTAAATTGTGTCCTATTTTAATGGGTTAATTAACTTAAAAACTAATTCTTCTTACTTACATTCAGAATACTTAATCCATTTCCAATTTAAGAAAATCTTTTGGGATCTTACAGTAAATTCTGCCATTTTCATTCTTTGAAAATTCTACACTTTCTCCGTCTATGCGAATTTGTTTGGGCTCAAACGGAATTCCCACAAATTCAGCGTCATAGGATTTATAACGTTCGTTAAATAATCCTTGCGAACTTTGTCTGATTTCAAAACTATTTGGCATTCCTTTTACCATAAATTTCTTCTCCAAATAAATATCTTGTTGGTACCCAAATGTATCGCCATTGTCCTCATAAGAAAAAGTAGTGCTTTCGTACGGTGCATAGAAAATATTCAATTTTAAAGTTTTTAGAACAATTTCTTCCACGTTTTGCACAACAGGATATTCCGGTAAAATGGTTCCGGCTTTTATAAAAATCGGCATTTCGTCGAGTGGAGTTTGGATCAAATAAGTTTTAGCGCCTTCGTGAACCTGATCGTTCCAGTAGTTGTACCAAAGTTTTCCGGCATTTGGTAGATAAATTTCGGTATGTTTGACTTCCGCATCGGTAATGGGTTTCACCAAAATTTTCGAACCGAAACAAAAGGTATCTTCTCTTTTTACATTTTCCAAATTTTCCTGTTCCATCATCGTCAACGGACGTAAAATCGGAAAGCCATAACGGGATTGTTCCCAAAAAACCGAATATATATAAGGAAGCAATTTATAACGTAATTCGATGAATTTTCTATTAATCGCTTCG
>CALLXZ010000536.1 GCA_937875605.1 uncultured Moheibacter sp. | reverse complement strand
CCCATTTGTTCCACGTCGTAAATGATTTTATCGCCTTTCATGGAAATCGCTTTTTTCTTTGCTGAAATCACAGCAGTAGAAAGCTCAATGGTTTTATCGGTTTTCAGTTTAATGATAATTGGATTTTGATTTTCGATGGAATGAGTTTTCGATTCGTAACCAATGGATTCTATCTCTAAATAAAATCCGGTTGGATTTTCATTTAATTCAAACTCAAAATTTCCATTTTCGTCCGAATAAAATGTTTCTACAAATTTCTGAGATGACTTTTCAAAAACAGAAACATCTGCAAAAATGACTGCTTCATTTGTGGTTTCATCCGTTATTTTTCCTTTTATGGTTTCCTGTGCATTCAGTTGAAAGATGAACAATAAAACCAGTGTCAATACCAAGTATTTCTTCATTTCTATTAAATTATGCTGCAAGTGTAGAATCTTTCAAAAGACGAAAGATTCAAACAGGATGTTACAGTGATTCTACAAAACCAAAAGGAAATTTGATAAGATGAAAGGTTTCGTTGTGTGAAATCATCGTTTTATATAAAGTTTTGACTGATTAGATCCTGAAATAAAAAAGAAGCTCAATTTCGACGTAATTTCGCACCTATGACAAAACGACAGGAAATATTGATTCATTTAGGGTTTTGGACTTTGTTAATTGCAATGAATTTTTTATCTGAAACGCTGAGAGACAACAAAGAATTACCGCTTTTGTGGTCAACTTTGCAGGAAATCGGTTTTTGGATTTTGCAGATGACAGTATTTTATGTCAATTATTTATGGATTTGCCCGAAAACCATTCCACAGAAAAAATGGACCTTGTTGATTTTAGGACAGATTTTCCTTTTGTTTTTGTTTCCGGCACTTAGACATATCATCGAAGAAATCATTATTTATGAAATCACGGGAAACCATAATTATCCGGAACAGTCAAGACTAACGCCTTATTATGTTTACGATAATTCATATTTTTCGGTGCGGCTTATTTTGTTCAGTCTTGTTTTTTATTTCATAAAAACTGTTTGGAACAATACTCAAAAAATCAACGAATTACAGCTTGAAAAGAAACAAGCCGAACTTCAAAACCTGAAAAACCAATTGAGTCCGCATTTTTTGTTCAATACATTGAATAGTTTTTATGCGGATTTGATGGATTTGGAGCCAAAAATAGCTGATGATATCCTGAAACTTTCTGAAATGCTCCGCTATGTCACGTATGAAAATGAAAGTGA
>CALLXZ010000535.1 GCA_937875605.1 uncultured Moheibacter sp. | reverse complement strand
GTACCATAAAAAGAATTTTCATACACTTCTTCCCATTCAGCAAATTCCTGTTTTTCAACTTTTTGCTTGAATTCTTCAGGGGATAGAAAATAATAATCTTTACCGTTAATTTCTCCTTCTCTCGGATTTCTCGTAGCACAAGAAACGGAAAATTCAATAGCATCGGAATTTTCCAATAAATGTTTGACCAATGTGGTTTTTCCGGCTCCGGACGGAGCAGAAACGATGATTAATTTTCCAGAATTCATAGTTGCAAAAGTCGGAATTTTTAGCGTTTAATCAACAAAAAACCTCCAAGGTTTTAAAATCTCGGAGGTTTGCTTTATATACTAGACATGGATACTTTTTTACAAAACATTCAACGCTTGTTCTTTTATTTTTTCCAATTCATCTTTCATCTGAACGACAATTTTCTGCATTTCGGAGTGATTGGATTTGGAACCGAGCGTATTGATTTCGCGTCCGATTTCTTGGCAAATAAAACCCAATTTTTTTCCTTCGGAATCTTTACTGTTCAGGTTTTCAAGAAAATATTCGCAGTGATTTTTCAACCGAACCTTTTCTTCTGTAATGTCTAATTTTTCTAAATAATAAATCAATTCTTGCTCGAAACGATTTTGATCATATTCAGTATTTAATTCTTCCAAATTTCTAATGAAACGCTCTTTCAGCGTAAGGATTCTTTCCTTTTCAAACGGCTCGACTTGTTTCAGTAAATCCAAAATGATTCCGATACGGTTCAGGAATTCTTGTTTCAAAACATTTCCTTCTGAAAGCCGGAACTGATTTAGGCTTTGGATAGCATCACTCATGAGTTCAGTAACGGTTTTCCATTCCGTTTCGTCCAATTCTTTACATGTAAACCCCATCACATCCGGAAGACGCATCACGATCGCCAAAAGTTCGGCTTCGGTAGCGTCAGGCGTAATTTCTTTGAATTCGTTTATGTAAGCACGGATGATTTCAGGATTTACTTGCTGCGCTTTATTGGCGGCCGTAGCTTCGGTTAGGATGTTAAAATCGACTTTTCCGCGTTGCAATTTTTCGGACAAAATTTTTCGGATGTCCAATTCTTTCTCTTTGTATAAATAAGGCAGGCGTGTGTTTAGGTCTAAGGTTTTACTGTTTAGGGAACGGATTTCAATCGTGATTTTCTTGTCAGAACATTCAGCTACTGCTTTTCCGTATCCTGTCATGGACTGGATCATATACGTGTTTGATTTGCGTCAAAAGTAAGAATATTTGTGAAACAGATTGATTTTTATCGATTTTTCCAAAATGAATTGAAAAATTTTTAATAGTTTTCTATCAATTTCATATACTAAATCAAAACTCCACCTTTCCAAACCCAATCCGGTTTCAACTGTCCCTGATAATAAATAAT